>NZ_RDQG01000025.1 GCF_003697815.1 Halalkalicoccus subterraneus
GTCGGGTTTGGGGAAGTTGACGATCTCGTCGAAGCGTCGCCACGCGGCGGCGTCGAGCTGATCGGGGTGGTTGGTCGCGCCGATCAACAGCACGTCGTCCTGGATCAGGCTCACCTCGTCGATCGATTTCAGGAGCGTGTTGACCGCGCGCTTGATCGCGGCGTGCTCGTCGCTGCGACGCGTCTTGGCGACGAAGTCGAACTCGTCGATGAAGAGGATACACGGCGAGAGGCGTTTCGCGACCTCGAAGACCTTATCGACGTTTTTGGCCGTTTCGCCCAGATACTGGCTGGTGATCATCGAGAGTTTGACCTCCACGAACGGCAGGTCCAGATCGTGAGCCAGCGCCCGCGAGGTGGTCGTCTTCCCGGTTCCCGGCGGGCCGACGAAGAGGAGTTTGCCGATCTCGCGCAGGCCGATCTCCGCGAGGTAGTCGCGGTGCTCGATGGCCTTGACGATCTTCTCGATCTCGGCTTCCTGCTGGCCGGTCAACACGAGGTCCTCGAGGGTCATCTCGATCTCCTCGGGCGCGCGGATGTCGACGAGGTCGAGCATCTCCGCTTCCTCCTCGTCGTCGGGATCGAAGTACGTCTCGAGGAGGTTGTCGATCCAGACCCGGTCGGCCCGGATGGGGCGAGCGTTCTCGCGGGCGCGCTCGTAGTCGACCGGAACGTCGATCTCGCGGTCCTCGTAGAAGCCGGAAAGCGTCGGGTTGTTCGCCAGTCGCTCCTCGTCGGCCCGTTTCGCGAACCAGTCGGCGGCCAGATCGGGATCCGACAGCGAGATCCCGCCGGAGAACTCCTCGCGCGTGGTAAAGAGGAGGTCCGAGACCGCCTCCCACGGCTCGGCCACCTCGGTCGCCTCGCGCGCGATCCCCTCGGTCACCGTGAGCGGTCGCTCGATCGATCCACCCTCCCAGAACACCTTACGGTAGTCGGCAGGGAGGTCGTTCTCGTCGAAGCGCTGGTCGGTGCTGTAAGCGTGTGCCGTCAGCAGGAACTCGACCACCGGAAGCGCCGAATTGCTCATTCCTAGTAGGGTTACCGGCCCAGATTCTTAACGCCATCGACCCGTCTCCGCTGGTTTCCGCGGCTGATCCCCGCGAACGACTCGTGCCGTACACAGATTTATGTCGTTTGGTTTATATTAGTACACTATGAGCTCCGCCGCGAGCGACCTCCTCGATACCCTCTCTCGACGCCGGACGGTGATCAGCCGTCTCGGCGACGAGGCGCTCGACAAGCCCGCCCTCACCGAGCGGGTCGACGTCTCGCGCCAGACGGTCAACCGGGCGCTCCGGGAGCTCGAAACGATCGGGGTCGTCGAGCGGGTGAACGGGAACTACCGGCTGACGCTGTTCGGGCGGCTCGCACTTGCGGAGTTCGAGTCGCTGCTCGCTCGCTACGACCGGCTCCGTTCGATGCGCGACCTGCTCGAGTATCTCCCGCCGGACACCGAGTTCGACAGCGAGGCGTTCGCGGACGCCGAGGTCACGTACGCCGACCCACCCGTACCCCACGAGCCGATCCGGGAGTTCGAGGAGCTGGTCGAGGGCGCCCGGACGGTCGTGGGGTACTCGCCGGTCTCGTTCCCGCAGTACGTCACGGTGTTCCACCGCCAGAGTACGGGGACCGACACGGAGATCGAACTCTACCTCGACGCCGCGCTGGTCCGTTCGCTCCACCGGGAGTACGAGACGGAATTTCGCGAGACGCTCGCGGAGCCCAATTTCGCGCTGTACCAGCTCGAAGAGCCGTTCTGCCCGAACATGGGGATCGCCGTCTTCGACGGGACGACGGTCTGGGTCGGCGTCTACGACGACTCGGGGAACCTGCGGGGGACGCTCATCACCGACGCCGACCGGGCGGTGCGGTGGGCGCGCAACAGCCTGACCGAGTGTCGGACGCTCGGACGAGCGGTGTCGCTCGACTCGGACGGGGAGTGAACTCCTCGTGTACTGCTGGCAGTTGTGACGCCGTTTAAGTCTCCGCCGCCCGAAGCGGGTACAATGTCATCGGACACCACTCCCGTGATCGTGCAGGCGTTCCGAACCCCACAGGGTAAACAGGACGGCGCGCTCGCGGACGTGCGCAGCGAGGACCTCTCGATCCCGCTGATCGACGAGATCCTCGCCGAGACCGGACTGAGCGGCGAGGAGATCGACGACCTGATGTGGGGCTGTGCCCAGCAGCGCACCGAGCAGGACAACAACGTCGCGCGCGTGATCGCGCTGCTCTCGGAACTGGGCGAGGGCGTCCCGGCGACGACGATCAACCGCTGGTGTGCCTCCTCGATGCAGGCGATCATCTCCGCCTCCGACGCCATCCGCGCCGGCCAGCGCGACGCGATCATCGCCGGCGGCGTCGAGTCGATGAGCCGCGTACCGATGGACGGCCAGTCCTACCAGCACCTCCACCCCGAACTGGCGGACCACTACAACGTCGGGGAACTGGAGATGGGAATGACCGCGGAGAAGGTCGCCGAGGAGTTCGACGTCTCCCGGGAGGAACAGGACGAGTACGCACTGCGGAGCCATCAGCGGGCGGCGGCGGCGACCGACGAGGGTCGCTTCGACGACCAGATCGTCCCCATCGAAACGGACGACGGCACCGTCAGCGTTGACGAGGGGATCCGCCACGACACCGACATGGAGACCCTCGCGGGGCTCCCGACGGTGTTCAAGGGTGACGGGACGGTCACGCCCGGCAACGCCTCCCAGATCTCCGACGGCGCGGCCGCCACGCTCGTCACGAGCCGCGGGTTCGCCGAGGACCACGGCCTGGAGGTGCTGGCGGAGGTCGGTTCGAACAACGTTGCCGGCGTCGACCCCACCGTGATGGGAATCGGACCCGTCCCGGCGACCGAGGGTCTGCTCGAACGGACTGGTCGCTCGATCGAGGAGTACGATCTGGTCGAGCTCAACGAGGCGTTCGCGAGCCAGACGCTCTACAGCCAGCACGAACTGGGGGTTCCCGACGAGAAGTTCAACGTCAACGGCGGGGCGATCGCGGTCGGCCACCCGCTTGGCGCAAGCGGCGCCCGCCTCCCGGTGACGCTGGTCCACGAACTGATCGAGCGCGATGCGGATCGCGGGCTGGCGACGCTCTGTGTCGGATTCGGACAGGGCGCGGCCATCGAGTTCTCGCGATAGGCCCGAATCCGACGGCTCGATGGACGGTTGAGACTACTCCCCGAACTCCGACTGTTCCTGCTCTCGAAGCTCGATCCGGCGGATCTTCCCGCTGGAGGTCTTGGGGAGTTCCTCGACGAACTCCACCCGTCGAGGATACTTGTAGGGAGCCGTCTCCTCCTTCGTGAACTCCTGGATTTCTCTCTCTAACTCCTCGCTTCCCTCGTAGCCCTCCGCGAGAACGACGTAGGCTTTCACGACGTTGCCCCGCTCCTCGTGGGGACTCTCGACCGCCGCCGCCTCCGCGACCGCCTCGTGAGAGACGAGCGCGTCCTCGACCTCGAAGGGACCGATCCGATACCCTGCCGAGATGATGATGTCGTCGGCCCGCCCCTCGAAGAAGAAGTATCCGTCCTCGTCGCGACTCGCCAGATCGCCGGTCCGGTAGTACTCGCCGTGGAAGGTCCGCTCGTCAAGGCGGGGCTTTTCATAGTATCCGTCGAAGACACCCGGACAGTCGACCGGAACGGCGACCTCGCCGATCTCGCCGTCGTCGACCTCTTCTTCCTCCTGCGTGTCGATGATCGTCGTCCCCATGCCCGGCGCGGGTTTGCCCATGCTGCCGGGCTTGACCTCGATCCCGGGGTGGTTCGTGACGAGCGCCACGGTCTCGGTCTGGCCGTAGCCGTCTCGCGGCGTCACGTCGAAGGCCTCCTGGATCTCCTCGATCGGTTCTCTGTTCAATGGCTCGCCCGCCGAGAGAGCGTCGGTGAGTTCGAGTTCGTACGCCGAGAGGTCGGCCTGCGTGAACATCCGATACTGGGTCGGGACCGCACACAGCCGGGTGACGCCCTCCTGTTCTATCAGCGAGAGAAATCTTTCAGAAGCGAACTCGCCGTCGTAGATGAGCTGGGTCGCGCCCGCGGTGAGCGCCACGCCGACGGGGCTCCAGAACCACTTGGCCCACCCCGTTCCCGTGGTCGCCCACAGCAGTTCGGATTCGAGGTCCGTCTCCTCGTCGATCCCCCACCAGTAGGGGCCGTTGACACGCGAAAAACAGTGCATCCAGCGGTGTTTGTGGAGGACGGGTTTGGGTTTCCCAGTGGTACCGGAGGTGTAGTTGATCGTCATCGGGTCCTCGGCACCCAGATCTGGCCCGTCGAACTCGTTCGAACCGTCGTCGACGAGGTCGGCGTACTCGTACCAGCCGTCGGGCCGTTCCTCGGTGTCAACCCCCTCCTCACGGCCCTCGGGCGGTCGGCGCGCGCCCCCAACGACGATCACCCGTTCTATCGGGGTGTCCTCGACGACGGGTTCGACCATCTCGATCAGCGACTCGTGACAGACGATCGTCCCCGCGCCACAGTCCTCGGCACGAAACGCGATGTCCTTGGGTTTGAGCATCGCCGAACAGGGAACGAGCACCGCGCCCGCCGCGAGCGCACCTAGTTGAACCGAGAAGACGTTCGGGTGGCGCGGCAGGAGGTGCATCACGCGGTCACCCGTCCCGACGCCGAGATCCGAAAGGGCGTTCCCGAACCGGTTCATGTCGGCGAGGAGCTCGCCGTAGGTGCGCTCGTTGCGCCCCCCGGAGGCGCTGATGAAGGCGATCGCCGTCCGCTCGCCGAACGCCTCTGCGTGCCCGCGGATCACGTCGGGCAGGTTGTAGTCGTCGGGAATCTCCCACTCGAACGCCGCGACCTCCTCCTCGTAATCGAGTGCCATACATCCCCATCCGAATCCCACACGATAAATGGTTGCACCGCCGAGCGATCTGCTCCGCGGTCAGTCGTCCGCGGAAGCGGCCGAAACGGTGCCGTCATCGTTCCAGCCCCGAACCGCATAGTACTCCGAGAGGGCGTCCTCGAACCCCTCCAACTGCTCGGCGTAGGGAAGGGTATCGTCCGCACGGTCGAACCCGCGGCGATTGTTGAACTCGCGTTCTATCTCGACGACGCGCGCGCCGACCTCGAGCAGGTCCTCGTGGTCGGCCGAAAACAGCGCCTCATACCTGTCGGGGTTCATGATCCCCCGAGAGAACCGACAGACGATCCCACAGTCCTCCAGCGCGCGAGCGTTCTCCTGCCGGACGACCGCCTCGGGTTTCCCCTCGAAGCCGCCCTGCGGGAAGGCGTCGTCCTTCCCCACCAGCGGGTACTCCCACGCGTAAAACGTCGAATACATGTGGTCCGCGCCGCGGTTCGCGACCGCGTAGGCCAGCCCCTGGCCGTGCAGCGTCCGGCCCTCGTGGCCCGCAAACGAGAGGTGCTTGACCGTCCAGTTTCCGACGCCGAGCTCCTTGTGGGCGCGGCTGATTCCCTCGGCGAGCGTGTCGCCGATCCCCTCCCGGCGGGCGATCTTTTCGACCGTCTCGTGGATCAGTTCGGCGTCGCCAAAGGCGTCCTCGCTCGCGAGATAGCCTGCCACGGTGTTGCCACACGAGATGGTGTCAAGGCCGAGTTCGTCACAGAGCTCGTTCGACTGCATCACGTCGACGATGTCGTCGATCGCGCAGTTCGAGCCGAAGGCCATCACCGTCTCGAACTCGGGGCCCTCGGTTTCGACGCCGCGCTCCTCGTCCTTGGTCGGGAGCTTGCAGGCGAAGGCACACGCCGAACAGGTGCCCTTCTTGAACTTCTTCTCCTCGACGCGATCCCCGTTGATCCCCTCCGCGTCCTCGAACTGTTGCTCGGAGAAATACCGGGTCGGGAGGCCGTTGACCTCGTTGGCGAGGTCCGTTACTGACGTCGTTCCCTGCCGCTTCATGATGTGATCGGTGGTCGCGGCCTCGCGGTGGACGTCGTTCTGGACGTCGGGGATCTCGATCTCGGGATGGGAATCGCCGTCGAAGGTGATCGCCTTGACGTTCTTCGAGCCCAGCACCGCCCCGAGTCCGCCCCGGCCGAACGCCCGCGATTCGGTGGTCATGATCGAGGCGAACTTCACCAGGTTCTCGCCGGCGGGCCCGATCGCGACCGCGTGTTCCTCGTTCAGGTCGCGCTCGTGTTCTACGTATTCGGTCACCTCGGAGACGAGCGCGCCCTCTAGATCGGGGACCGGATCGAACTCGACGCCCTCGTCGGTGACGTGGATCGCGACCGGTTCGTCGCTCTCTCCTATGAGTTCGATCGCGCCGTAGCCCGTCCCGGCGAGGTTGCGCGAGACGAACCCGCCGGCGTTCGAGGAGACGAGTCCCCCCGTGAGCGGCGAGAGCGCGGTCGCGTTCGTCCGGCCCGTGTAGCTCATCCGGCTGGCCTGCATCGGGCCGGTGGTGAAGTACAAGCGGTTTTCCGGTCCCAGCGGATCGGCATCGAAGGGAACCCGCTCGAAGGCGAGTTTCGTCCCGACGCCGCGCCCGCCGATGAAGCTCGAAAGAACGTCGTCGATGTCCTCCGTGTCGTGACTGCGCTCCCCGAGATCGATCGAGCACAGCGGTCCGTCTGCGTGAAGCATGATACGGGGTTCGGAACCCGCATCAATAAAGCTGCGCGCCCGATCACTCGACGGTCGGTTCCGAGGCGGTATCCGCGAGCCAGCGTTCGAGTTTCTCGCGCGGCGGCGGACCGGTCAGAAGCCCCACGCCGATGAAGAGGACGAGACTCGTCGCCAGCCCGTAGACGATCGGACGGTTCGAGGCGAACCCGTAGGCCGCCATGCTCGCGACGACGACGACCGACCCGCCGATGATCGCCGAGAGCGCCCCCTGCCAGGTCGCGCCCTTCCAGAAAAAGGCGCCCAGAATCGGCACGAAGACCGCGCCCGTCAGCAGGTTGTACGCGAGCGTCAGGGCGTTGACCACGTCCCCGATGAGGACGGCGGCCCCGATCGAGATCGCCCCCAGCACGACGATCCCGACCCGGGAGGTGGCGGTGTAGCGCTTCTCGCTGGCGTCGGGGTCGATGAAGCGTCGGTAGACGTCGTTCGTAAACAGCGTGCTCGAAGCGAGCAGTGCCGAATCGGCGGTCGACATCATCGCGGAGATGAAGCCAGCGAGGATCAACCCGGAGAGACCGACCGGGACGGTTTCGAGGACCATCGTCGGCAGCGCGAGGTCGGGGTTCTCGATCGCCGGGAACAGCACGAGCGCGATCATGCCCAAGAGGGCGGTTGCGATGCCGTAGACGACCGCATAGGCGCCGGTCGCGACGTTCCCGACCCGTGCCGTGCGGGGGCTGTCGGCGGTGAAGACCCGCTGCCAGATGTCCTGGCCGATCATGATCCCGAGGAAGTAGAGGAGGAAGTAGGTGAACACCGTTCCCCACCCGATCCCGCCGGGGCTGAAGTAGGAGGGGTCGAGCTCCGCCTGCAGGCCGGAGATCCCGCCGACCTCGATGAGGCCGAGCGGCAGGGCGAGCGCGAAGACCCCGACGGTCATCACCAGCCACTGGAGGAAGTCGGTGATCGTCACCGAGAGCATCCCCCCCATGGCCGTGTAGGCGACGACGATGACACCCGCGAGGACGGTCATCTCCGTGATCCCGTACCCCGAAAGCGCGCTCAGGACGGTCCCGATCGAGATCACCTGCGTGATGGCGATCGTCAGCGCGTAGACGCCCGCGACGGCCGCACCGACGGTCCCCGAATAGGCATCGAAGCGGCGTTCGAGCACCTCGCCCAGCGTGTAGGCTTTCAGGTTCGCGAGCTGGGTCGAGATCAGTAGGCCGACCGCGGCGACGCCCAGTCCGAGCCAGACGACGAGCCACGCGCCCGAGATCCCGTACTGGTAGCCCAGCCCGCCGCCGCCGATCGTCGAGGCCCCACCCAGAATGACCGCCGACATGACCGGCACGTACATCCACAGCGGGATGTTCCGTCCGGCGACGAGGTACTCCTCCAGGGACTCCGAGCGGCGATAGCCCCAGTAGCCGATCCCGAGCATTCCGAGGAGATAGAGAACGATGACTCCGCCGTCGATTGGCGACGCAACCATGGCTCGACTGCCCCTTCCGGGGGTATAGGTGCTACGATCCCACAGCGTTTCTGCAATCCGGCTGACGAACGGCCAGTTTCCAACCGATTTCGGCGCGATCACGGAACGCATAAGCGCCTGCTCCTCGCGCGTCGAGGTATGACCGAAAACAGCGAGAGCTCGCCCGCCGCCCGATTCCGCGAGCGAGTACCCGAATCGAGCGTCGAACTCGCGTACGCGGGACTCAACACCTTTCTCAAGGGCGACCCGCGCGACGTCGAGGACCTCTCCGAGAGCGACGTCGGCGTGCTGGGCGCGCCCTACGACTCGGCGGTGAGCAACCGCCCCGGGACGCGCTACGGCCCCGAGGCCATCCGGCAGGCCAGCGGGTGGTGGGCCTATCTGTCGGGCTACAAGGGCGGGCTGACGAACATGGGCACGGGAGCGCAAGTGGATTTCTCGAAGCTCTCGGTCGCCGACTGCGGCGATATACCCGTTTTCCCGATGGACCGCGAGACGACCGCCGAGAGCATCACCGCCCACGTCGCGACGGTCGCCCAGCGAGCGTTTCCCGTATTACTGGGCGGGGACCACTACTGTACCTATCCCGCCGTCCGGGGGTTCGCCGAGGGGATCGACGCCGATTCGGTGGGACTGGTTCAGATCGACGCCCACACCGATACCGTCGCCGAGAGTGCGGTCTTCGGCGAGCATTTTCACGGATCGAGTACCCACCACATCGCCGATTCGGAGTTCGCGGAGTACGAAACCGTCAGTCAGGTCGGGATCCGGGGCTACGAGAGCCCCGACTTCTTCGACTTTGCCGACGAAGTTGGACTAAACCTCTTTACGATGAACGAGGTGCGCGAGGAGGGGATCGAGAGTGTGGTCGAGCGGGCAGTCGCGGCCGCGGCCGATGGCACTGACGCGGTCTACGTCACCTTCGACATCGACGCGGTCGATCCGTCCGTGGCCCCCGGCACCGGCACCCCCGTTCCGGGCGGGCTCTCGGCCGAGGAGGCGCTGACGACGATGGACGTATTGGGGGCCAGTGAGGCGGTGGGCGCGGTCGACCTGATGGAGGTCGCGCCGACCTACGACCCCACCGAGGGGACCTCGCGGCTGGGCGCCTATCTGTTGGTCCGCTTTTTGGAGCAGGCCTTCGCTGTCGAGTAGGGCCGACCGTTGGTCCCACCGTCCGTGGGGTAGGGTCTCCGATTGCTCTAGCGCTCTCGCACCAACTCGAGCGTGCACGACTATCGGATACGGGAGCTATCCGTGTGCCGACCCGACGACCGACGATGCGACCGGCGGACGGGACGAATCGCCGTCAGCCACAGGCAGTACCCTACTAGGAAGGTAATAATCTGATACATCGGCCGTGCGTACCTCGACCGACCCGTGTTCAGGAACTACCTCCGGGACGGCGATGGCGGACTGATCGACGACGAACAGCGTCGGGCCGGGAGGGAGATCCAACGCCGGACCGGACCGACGTTCCACGTGGCGACGCGGCTGTTGCCGCCCCGATATCGCGAGGCGACCTACGTACTCTACGGCTTCTTCCGGATCGCCGACGACGTCGTCGATACGACCGCGGAAGTGGATCCGAGCGCTCAGCGGGCCGAACTGGATCGGATCCGTACCGCGGTGCTCGGCGACCGAGAAGTCGAGGAACCCGTCCTGCGTGCGGTCCGGGCCCTCCGCCGTGAACACGACATCCCTCCCGAGGAGATCGACGTCTTCCTCGACGCGATGGAGCGCGACGTCTCCGAGACGCGCTACGAGACCTACGAGACCTACGAGGAACTGGAGACGTACCTGCGCGGGTCGGCGGTGGCCGTGGCGTACATGATGCTCGCGGTACTGGACCCTGCCGATCGCGAGGCGGCGCGACCCCACGCGAAGGCGCTCGGCGAAGCCTTCCAACTGACCAACTTCCTTCGGGACGTCAAAGAGGACATCGACGAGTACGGCCGGGTCTACCTCCCCCGTCGGACGCTTCAGGCCCACGGGGTGAGCGAGGACGACCTCGCGTCCGGGCGGTTCTCGTCGGGGTTCGCCGCCGCGATGCGGACCGAACTCGAGCGGGCCGAACGGCTCTACAGAGAGGGGGTCGCCGGCATCCGATACCTCCCGGAGGACTCTCAGTTCGCCATCCTGCTGTCGGCCGTCCTCTACGCGGAACACCACCGCCTCATCAGGGCCAACGGCTGGGACGTACTCTCTACGCGGCCGGAACTCGGGAGGATGACGCGGCTGAAACTGGTGGTTGAGACCTGGTGGCGCTGGCGCCGCGATCCGGATCCCGAGGCGGTGTTTTACGCCGTCAGTGCGGTTTCGGAACCGTCGGAAGCGGCGATACCGGAATCGACGACGAACGACGAACGCCGTCCGGACGGAAACCGGCTCCCATCCCGGTAGAGCGCGGGAGGAACGAAAGCGGGCGCAGGCCGAGATCGACGCAGCGGGCGTTACACCTCCGGACTGGATGGCGAGAAAACCCGGTTCGTCTGCGAGGACCACCGGGAGGGGAATTCCGGCTGATAACCGTCGACTACTTCGAGAGCGTGGTCGAGGTCTACGACGAGTTAGCGGAGGAGGAGCCGAAACCGTAGGCGGTAGGTCAAGTGGTGCATCCGCGAGCGAACAACGTGAGCGAGCGGCTTTTTGGAGGAGGTTTTTGCGGCGAGTGGTGCCCGCAGCACGCCGGAGGCGTGCGAGGAAACCCGAACCGGAAAAAGGTCCGTCAGAAGACGCTGTCGGCGGTCGCCGCACCGACGACGCTGAACACCGCGCCGATGCAGACCGCGCGCACGCCGACGCCCCAGCCGGCGTCGAACGCATCGGGCGCATCGAAGAGCAGGGCCAAGAGGACGACGGAGCCGAACGCGACCGCCATGAGCGAGACGAACCGAAGTGGGACGCCCGCCACGTCGTCCTCGCTTTCGGGATCGCGATCCCGGTCGGCTGTATAGAGCGCGCCGTAGCCGATCAGAGCGACGATCACGACCGTGGCGACCGCCTGCCACCAGCTCATGCTGGCCGCGAGCGTCCACACCTCCTCGGTGACGACGAACGGGCCCGCGAGCAGGAAGCCGCCGACGACCTGCTGGGCGACGTCCGAGAGGCGGAACCGTGGGCGGCGCATACCGTGGGTCACCGGTCGAACCTCTCGGTCCTTTCGATCCGATCCGGTCAGTCGTGGGGGTGGAACCGGTCGACGGCTTCCCTGACGGCGTCGCGCTGGCCGAGGAACGTGACGTGATCGCCCTCCTTGACGGTGACGTCGGCGGCGGGGACGAGGGTTTCGCCGTTGCGGCTGATCAGCGCGAGCTGGCACCGGTCGGGGATACTGTCCTCGAGTTCGGCGATGGTCCGTCCGACGGTCTCCTCGGAGGTAACCACGATCTCCTGAACGTCGCCCGACCGACCCAGTTCGGTCATCCAGTTCGACAGCGCGGGCCGTTCGATGGCGTTATCGATCGCCCATGCCGTCGCGTCGGTCGAGGAGATCGTCCGCACGCCCAACTCCTCGAGCGGTTCGACGTTGCTCGGGTCGTTGACCCGGGCGATGACGTCCTCGACGTCGAAGCTCGTGCGTGCGAGTTGCGAGACCAGTAGGTTCGTGTCGTCGTCGCCCGTCGCCGCGACGACGATCTTCGCGTTTTCGATCCCGGCGCTTCGAAGCACGTCCGTATCGGTGCCATCACCCTCCTTGACGGTGAAACCGGCCGAACGAGAGGACTCGATGATGTCCGGGTCCTCCTCGATGACGATGACGTCCTCGCCGCGCTCGTCGAGGCGTTCGGCGAGCGATCGACCGACCTTGCCCGAACCGACGATGAGTACGCGCATGGGAAGGATGTCGAGGCGCTCGGCGATCCATCTTGCGGGTCCGCCCTGGAGGACGACCGTGGTGACGATCACCATGAAGACCGTTCCGGCGAGGATGTTCGACTG
This sequence comes from Halalkalicoccus subterraneus, assembly GCF_003697815.1. Taxonomy (NCBI): domain Archaea; kingdom Methanobacteriati; phylum Methanobacteriota; class Halobacteria; order Halobacteriales; family Halalkalicoccaceae; genus Halalkalicoccus; species Halalkalicoccus subterraneus. The sequence continues at coordinate 12,003 of NZ_RDQG01000025.1, forward strand.
TTCGATCAGCGCCGGACGTCCCTGCTGGGTCGCGATGTGCTGGAGTTCGAGGGCGAACAGCGTCGCGATCGCGGCGGGGATGATCCCCCGCGGGCCGACCGCGCTGACGAACAGTTTCTCCCTGAACGAGAGACCGGTTCGGACCGTCGAGAGGAAGACCAGAAGCGGGCGCAACACGAGCGCCACGATGAGCACGACGGCGACGCCGGCGAGCCCCATCGACAGCAGGGTGTCGATCTCGATCAACGCCGCCAGCGCGATGAAGATGAAGGAGAGCACGATCAGTCGGATCGTGCCCTTGAACTCCTCGATCTCCTCGCGGTAGGGCAACTCGACGTTGCCCAGCACGACCCCGGCGGTCGCGACCGCGGCGACGCCGGCCTCGGTGGCGATCGTGTTCGCGACGCTGTAGGCGACCAACGCGCCGGCGAAGGTGATCAGGCGGGCGTTCTCGGGGGCGTTGCCCGACGAGAGGTCGACGTGGGTGAGGACGTACCACAGGAGTCCCGCGACGACGAGGCCGATCCCGATCCCCACTGCCAGCCGTTGGCTGAAACCGACCAAGAAGTTCCGGGGATCGATCTGCTGGGCGGTGACGGCCTTGAAGATGACGGCCGCCAGGATCGCCGCGGTCACGTCGTTGACGATCCCCTCGGTCTCGAGTGCGGCCCCGACGGGCCGGCGAACCGGGACGATCTCGAGGATGGGCGTGATGACGGTCGGCCCCGTCGCGATCAGCAGCGCCCCGACGACGAGCGCGATGCCGAGATCCGCTCCGAGGAGATAGTACACCGCGGCGGCCGTACCCAGAAACGAGATCAGCGCGCCGACGGTGATCAGGCGTACGGCGGCCACGGGGGACTGGCGCAGTTTGTCGACGTGGAGGTGAAAGGCCCCCTCGAAGACGATGATCGCGACGCTGAGCCCGACGATCGTCGACAGCGAGCCCCCGAAGGCGTCCTGCGTGACGACCCCGAGCACCTTCGGCCCGAGGACGATCCCCGAGATGATGAGAAACAGCACGCTCGGCACCCGATACCGATCGGCGAGCACCTGCGAGAGCACCCCGAGCGCGACGATCGAGGCGACGATCAGCAGCATGTTCGGCTCGAAACTGAACGGGGGGAGTGGGAGGGAAAACGACGACCCGGTCATTGGAACTCGATAGCTGCCGCTACCGCTCCGGTACGCTGGCCAACGAGGTTCGCGGAGACTGTCATGTGGTGCGGCCTACGGAACCCGTCCCGATAAAGCGCTCCCTTGAGTGCGATCTACTCGGCGTAGATCGCCTCGACGTCGTCGGCGAAGCGTTCGAGGATGTTCCGGCGTTTCTTCTTCATCGTCGGCGTCAGCATGCCGTTGTCCTCGGTGAACTCCTCGGGGACGAGGCGAAACTGCTTGATTCGCTCGTGGGACTCGAAGTTCCCGTTCACGCGCTCGACTTCCCGGTCGATCCGTTCGCGCACCCGGTCGTCCCGACAGATCTCGCGCTCGGAATCGGGGAGGGAAATCCCTTCTTTCGCGGCCCACTCGCGGAGCCTCTCGACACTCGGAACGACCAGCGCGGAGATGAACTTCCGGCCGTCACCCATCACGAAACACTGCTCGACGACCTCGCTGGCGGCGAAGGCGTCCTCTAGCGGTCCGGGCGCGACGTTCTTCCCCGTCGAGAGCACGATGATCTGTTTCGCGCGCTCGCGAAAGACGATGTAGTCGTCCGGACGGATCTCGACGACGTCGCCGGTGCGGAACCACCGTCCGGAGGGCGAGCCCTCCGACTCCCCGCTCGCGGTACTCGCGGGGACGTCTTCGGTGAAGGATTCGCCGGTCGCCTCCTCGTTTCGCCAGTAGCCACGGGTGACGTTCGGTCCCCTGACCAAGAGTTCGCCGACTTCACCGTTGACCTCGCGGCGCTGGGCCTCGCCGACGACCGACTCGTCGACCCGGACCTCCACGTCGGGAAGCGGCGGGCCGATGGTGCCGATCTCGGGGGCTTCGATCGGGTTGACGGAGATCACGGGCGAGGTCTCGGTCAGCCCGTAGCCTTCGAGGATGGGCATCCCCATCCCGTGATACAGCGCACAGAGCTCCGTCGAGAGGCTGCCCCCGCCGCTGATGAGGAACTCTATCTCGCCGCCGAGTGCCTCCTTGACCTGCCCGAAGACCAGCCGGTCGGCGAGCGCCTGTTTCCCCTTGAGAACGGGTCCCGGCGAGGCGCTCCGGTGGTACTCCTTTCCCACCTCGACGGCCCACTCGAAGATCCGCCGTTTGACGTCGGACTCGCTGGCCTGCGATCGGATCGCGTCGTAGATCTTCTCGTAGACCCGCGGGACGCTCGTGGCCGTCGTAGGTCGCACTGCTTGAAAGTCCTCCTGGAGGGTGTCGGGGCTTTCGGCATACGCCACCGCCGCCCCGCTCGCGAACATCAGGAAATGCCCGGCGGTCCGTTCGAGGACGTGTGCCAGCGGCAGGAACGAGACCGTCCGCGTGTCGGTGTCGATGGCGGGCAGGTCCTTCGCCTCCTTGTCGGGTCGCGGGCCGAAGCGCCTGCGACACTGGTTGACGTTCGCCCGGAGATTTGCGTGGGTGAGTTCGACGCCCTTCGGCTGGCCCGTCGTCCCCGAGGTGTAGATCAGCGTCGCGAGGTCCTCGGGTTCGGTCGCGTCGATCCAGCCCTCGTAGGCCTCGTGGTCGAACACCGCCGCGCCCCGGTCGTGGAGCTCCGCGATCGTCAGGACGTCCTCGCGCCCAGCATAGCCCTCGATGTCGTCCATCACGACGATAAACGAGAGGTCGAGTTCGTCCTCGACGGCCAGCACCCGTTCGAGGCGCTCCTCGCTTCCGACGACGACGCCCGCCGCGCCGGCGTCGGAGAGGAGATACTCGACCTGGTTGGGCGAGGAGCCCGCGTAGACGGTCGTGACGACCGCGCCGGCGGCGAGCAGGCCGAAGTCGGCCTGGGCCCATTCCATGCGGGTGTCCGCGAAGATCCCCACGCGGTCGCCGGCCTCGATACCCAGTTCTCGAAACCCGGCCGCGAGGTTCCTGACGACATCGGCCATCCCGCCGTAGGTCAGCGTCGCGAACTCGCCGTCGGGGGCCGCGGGGACGACAGCCGGCGCCAGCGACCGGTCGTAGACGCCGCCCTTGTAGCGCTGGGCGACGTGCGCTTCGTTCCGGTCGACGGTCTCCTCGAACAGTCGAGCGAGCGTCGACCCGCCGATGACCGCGTCGGTGTACTGCCATTCGGCCTCGCGCCAGTGCATGGCGCGTGGCTACCCGACACAGCACGAAAAGGATGCCGCCAACGCGACACATCGATCGTGGAGTTTATTCGCCACGTCACCCGACCAGCGCGATGAGGACGAACAGCGTCGCGACCGAGACGAGCGTCGTCCCAAAGACGTTCAGCGAGGCGAACGCCCGGTCGCCACCGAGTTCGCCAGCGAAGACGTACGTCGAGACTGCCGTCGGCGTCCCGAGCATCACGACGCTTGCGGTGAACGTCGCGGGATCGACCGACAGCGCCGAGAAGACGATCCACGCCAGAAGCGGCATACAGCCGATCTTCAGCGCGATCACCGACCCCGTCGCGACCGGATCGAGCGAGGCGGCGTCGACCTGCAGGGACGCCCCGACACACAGCAACGCGAGGGGCAACGCGAGCGAGCCGACGGCGTCGAGGCCGACCGCGACGCCAGCAGGAACCGCGACCCCCGAGGAGCCGACCGCAAGGCCGGCCAACAGCGAGAGCAGGACGGGGTTTCTCACGAGTTCGGCTACCTCTCGCTTGATGGCGGCGTCGGCGTCGTTCATCCCGACGAGGATCGCCACCGTCAGGGGCACCTGGACTAGCGAGACCACCCCGAGGACCACGCTCGCGACCGCGGTCACGTCGGCGCCGAAGGTCGACGCGACCAGCGGCAGGCCCAGATACCCGAGATTCGAGTGATAGGACTGGACGACCGCGACGCTCCGGCGGGCACTCGATGATCGGTTCCGGTGGACGACCCAGGCGAGCGTCGCCGTCGAGAACAGGACGACCAACAGCCCGCCCAGCAGTCGCGCCGAGAGCAACTCGCCGATCGCTCGGTCGTAGGTCGAGACGAAGATCAGCGCCGGGAGCGCGCCGTAGTAGGCCGCGGCGTTGAGCCGGGCGGTCCGGGCGTCGTCGAGGACGCCCGCCGAGCGGAGTCCGGCCCCGACGAGCAGGAGTGCCAACAGCGCCGCCAACCGGAGGAAAAGCGCCATTCGGACCGTCTAACGTACCAATACCTTTTACCGTTCCGGCTCCGCCGACGCGTCCAGATAGCCCAGCACGCCCCGCGTGTTCAGGCGCTCCTCGGCGCGGGCCTTGCGCTCGCCCCAGACCGCAACCATCTCCGTATTCTCGACGAAATAATCGATCACCGCCTCGTCGTCGTCCAGTTCCGCGCGTTTCTCCTCGACCGCCTCGACCCACTCGGTGAGGACCTCCTTGTAGGTGTCGAGCAGTTCGTCGCTGGCGGGGGCGGGCCCGAAGTGGCCGAACAACAACAGTTCCGGATCGAGCGAGCGGATCGTCTCGACGTCGGCGAGACAGGCTTCGAGATCGAAGTTCGCCGGCGGGGAGGTCTGGCGCACGGTTTCCAATTGGGGCACCCAAATACCCGCCGCATCGCCGGTCGCGACGACCTCGGCGTCGGGATCGTGATAGATCACCTGATGGGGCGCGTGGCCGGGGGCGTGATACACCTCCAGACTCCGGTTCCCGAGGTCGATCGTATCACCCTCCGAGAGCTCGGTGATCCGCTCCTCGGGGACGGGTTTCGGCTCGTCGTAGTACTTCCATTGGTCCTCGACGGCCGCTTTGGTTCCCGCGATCAGCCGGGTGGGATCGACGAGGTGGGGTGCGCCGATCTCGTGAACGTGGACCTCGGCGTTGGGACATTCGGCGGCGAGGTAGCCCGCCCCGCCGGCGTGGTCGAGGTGGACGTGAGTGGGTGCGATGACCGCGAGGTCCTCGGGAGCGATCCCGATCTCGCCCATCGCTTCGAGAACGAACTCGTAATTCGTTCCGATTCCGGTGTCGATCACCGCGGGCCGGTCGGCGTCGACGATGTAGACCGCGCCGTAGCGCTCGGTGTCGTACATGCCGGTGTCGAGGTAGTAGTACTCGGGGGAGCCATCCACGGGGTAGTAGTCACCGATTGCCATACTCGATTCGGGAGTCGAGGGGTAATAGGGATTGGTCATCCGGCGACGGAGGCCGATACGCTCTTTTCCCCCCGGCGCTGAAGCGGGGACAAGAATGCTCGACCGTTCGATTCTCCGCGAGGACCCCGAGACGGTGCGGTGGGCGCTCGACGCCAAGGGCGTCGACGTCGACTTCGACGAGGTCCTCGCGGTCGACGAGGAGTGGCGCGAACTGAAAGCCGAGGGCGACTCGCTTCGCCACGAGCGAAACGAGGTCAGCAGCGAGATCGGCGAGCTCAAACGGGAGGGGAAGGAGGAGGAGGCACAGGAAGCGATCGAGCGATCGAGCGAACTGAAAGCCGAACTGCAGGAGATCGAGGAACACGCCGACGAACTCGAAGCGCGCTTCGAGGAGGCGCTTTTGGAGCTCCCACAGATCCCCCACGAATCGGTGCCCGTCGGCGAGGACGAGGACGACAACGAGGAGCGCTACCGCGAGGGCTTTTCGGACCTGCGCGAACTCCCCGACGAGGTCGTCCCCCACTACGACATCGGCGAGGAGATGGACCTGCTCGACTTCGAGCGCGGCGCGAAGGTGACCGGCGGGGGCTATCAGTTCGTCAAGGGCGACGGCGCCCGGCTCGAACACGCGCTGATCCAGTTCATGCTCTCGGTCCACCGCGAGCAGGGCTACACCGACGTCGTCCCGCCGATTCCGGTAAACAGCGCCTCGATGCGCGGGACCGGCCAGCTCCCGAAGTTCGCCGAGGACGCCTACCGCGTGGGGGCCCGCCAGGACGACGCATACGACGACGACGACCTCTGGCTGCTTCCCACGGCCGAGGTCCCGGTGACGAACATGTACCGCGACGAGATCCTGCTCGACGAGGACCTCCCGCTGAAACACCAGGCGTTCACCCCGAACTTCCGCCGCGAGGCCGGCGAGCACGGCACCGAGACGCGGGGCTACGTTCGCGTTCACCAGTTCCACAAGGTCGAACTCGTCAACTTCGTCCGACCCGAGGAGAGCTACGACCGCCTGGAGAGGCTCCTGAACGAGGCCGAGGAGGTCCTGAAGCGTCTGGAACTGCCCTACCGCGTGCTCGACATGTGCACCGGCGACATGGGCTTCACGCAGGCCAAGAAGTACGACGTCGAGGTGTGGGCACCGGGCGACGACATGGAGGGCGGCCCCGAGGAGGGCGGGCGCTGGCTCGAGGTTTCGTCGGTCTCGAACTTCGAGGAGTTCCAGGCCCGCCGGGCAGGCATTCGGTTCCGGCCCGAGCACCACGAGTCCGCCCAGTACCTCCACACGCTCAACGGTTCCGGAGTAGCCGTCCCGCGCGTGATGGTCGCCATTCTGGAGTACTACCAGAACGACGACGGCTCTATCACTGTTCCCGAGGCGCTTCGCTCCTACATGGGCGGTCAGGAGCGCATCGAGGGCCACGACCCGGTCGGCGAGAGCGCGCTGGGAACGGGCGACGGGGAGTGAACTACCGGCCAAACCGGTCCCGACGCGGACGTATTTGGTCCTCCGGTCGGTGACCCGGCACATGGAGCGCCGTACCCGCTGGACGGTCGCGATCTTCGCCTTCGTCGCGCTCGACGCCGCGAGCCTCCAGATCCGCGGCGCGCTCCTCCCGCAGTTCGAGGCGGCCTTCGACGTCTCGCCGGGTCTGTTGGGCCTCGTTGCCCCCGCCGGCACGGCCGGCTTCTTCCTCACCGTCCTCGTCGTGGGACTGGCCGCCGGCCGGATCCGGGTCCACAGGACGCTGCTGCTCGGCGTCCTCAGTGCGGGCGCGTTCCTGCTCCCGATGAGCGGCGCGCCCGTCTACCCGCTCTTTCTGGGTGCGCTGGTGCTCCACGGGATCTCGCTGGGCGGCGTGCGCGCGCTCGACCGCGCGCTGTTGAGCCACCTCTACCCCGACCGGCGCGGCCGAATCTTCACGCTGCACTCGCTGGCGTGGGCGCTCGGGGCGGTCTCGGGGCCGGTGTTGGCGGCGCTCGTGATCAGCGTCGCCGACTGGCGGGCCGTCTTCGTTCTCCTGGGGCTCGGGTTCCTCCCGGTCGCGCTCTCGATCCGGGGGCTCTCGCTGCCCGACCGGATGGAGAACGAGCGCCCGATCTCGCTGGACGGCGCGGCCGATCTGATCCGCGAGCCCACGATCCTCGGGATGACGGGTGCGCTGTTGCTGGTCGGCGGGATCGAGGGCGCGGTGTTTACCTGGCTACCCTACTACGCCGGAACGTCGCTGCCCGCCTCGCTCGCGCCGCTGGCCCTCTCCGCATACTTGCTCGCGTACGTCCCCGGGCGGGTGACCTACACCGTTCTTGCCGAGCGGATCGGCTACGCGCCCCTCTCGCTGGCCCTGATCCTGCCGGCGATCCCCGCGATGTACGTCGCGTTCGTCCTGACCGAGGGCTACGCGATGCTCGCGGCGGTGTTCGTCCTCGGGCTGTTCATGTCTGGGCAGTTCCCCCTCCTCTCGGCGGTCGGCGTCGAGGCCGCAAGCGAGTACAGTGGTCCGGTAAACGCGATCTCCACCAGTGCGACCTACGTCGGGATGGCCGTCGTTCCCACCGTCATGGGCGTGATCACGGGCGCCTACGGGATCGGAACGGCGATGGGCGTTCCGGTGGTGCTCGTCGTCGGGGCGAGCGTGCTGATCGGGGCAACGTGGCGCGCCACTCAGCGAGTGTAGGTGTGGACCGTGACGACCCCCGCAGTCGAGAACTCGAAGACGTCGACGAAGCCGAAGAGCGCCTCGCCCTCGCTATCGAGGAGTCTTCCCCGAACCGCGACGCCCTCCTCGGCCTCGTAGACGGTGTCGAGCTCGTGGGTGGTGTCTTTCATGGGGCGGTCCTCGCGCATGAACGCTACGAACGCCTCGCGGCCCTCGATGGTGCGATCGGGGCGGTAGTGGGTGAAGTCGGGGTCGAGCAACTCAGTGAGGGCGTCGTAGGCGTGCGAGTCGATCGCGCGGTAGTACTCGTGGGCGGCGTCCATGGTCGACCCTCGTCGAGCCGCCAAAAGAACGTTCGGGACGGGAGGCTTTTGGCTCCCGACCGTCTCCCCTCCGTCAGTGCAGCTTCACGTCCGCTACGAGGGCGACGACGACCCCGAGAAGTGCACGGCCCGGAAGCTCGCGCGCTTCGATCTGGTCGAACTCCACCGCTCGGATCGCGCAACACCGTACGGAATCGTGCTCAACCCCCACGCCGAGCGGGCGCTCTCGCCCGCGGATCGCGAACGAAGCGACCGGCTGGTCGCGCTGGATTGCTCGTGGGAGAGCGCGGGCGAGGCGCTCTTTTCGATGGCCGGTGAACACCGCGCGCTGCCGTATCTGGTCGCTGCCAATCCGGTGAACTTCGGTCGGCCGTTTCGCCTCACCACCGTCGAGGCGCTCGCGGCCGGGTCGGTCATCCTCGGCGAGCGCGAACATGCCGAATCGATCCTCTCGAAGTTCCGCTGGGGACACACCTTTCTGGAACTCAACGAGGAGCCACTCCGGCGATACGCCGCCTGTGAGGACTCGAGCGAGATCGTGGCGGTTCAGGGCGAGTACCTCGATCGCGGAAGCGAGTCGTGACACTTGGAATCCGTTTTGATCCCGATTCAAGCGTTCATACAGGAGTCTGGACTCCGCGAATCGACGGTCGTTACGAAGACTATTTTTCTTCAAACAGCAAAATAGAACGTGGTAGTAATGTTTATACGACTTCAGTCGGTTGGTAGACCAACAATGGTCTCGGATGCCGAGCGGTATGCGTGGGGAACCGTATTCCTCTCGTTGATCGTCTTCGCGGTTCCGTGGTTTCTCTGGGGCGACGCGCGAGTGATCGCCGGGCTGCCGGTCTGGCTGTGGTGGCACGTCGGCTGGATGGGACTGGCTTCGATCGCGTTCTGGCTGTTCTCCCGCCGGGCGTGGGGCCTCTGGATCGAGGGAACGCCATGAGCCTCGCGCTCCAACTGGGAATCGTCGTCGGCTACCTGGTTCTCGCACTCCTGATCGGGATCGCGGCCTACCGCTTGACCGACCGGACCGCCGAGGACTACTACCTCGCGAGCCGAACCCTCGGAACCGTCGTCCTCCTCTTTACGACGTTCGCGACCCTGCTGTCGGCGTTCACCTTCTTCGCCGGCCCCAACACCGCCTACTGGGAAGGCCCCGAGTGGATCCTCGTCATGGGCGTGATGGACGGAATCATCTTCGCCGTCCTGTGGTATCTCGTGGGCTACAAACAGTGGCTCATCGGCCAGGAGCGGGGCTATCTCACCCTCGGGGAGATGCTCGGGGATCGATTCGGCTCCCCGCGTCTGCGCGCGCTCGTCGCCGGAATCAGTCTCTTCTGGCTCTTTCCATACGTAATGCTCCAGCAGATGGGCGCGGGGACGGCGCTCGAGGCGCTGACCGACGGCGCGATGCCCTACTGGGCCGGCGCGGGGTTGATCACCGTCTTCATGATCGTCTACGTCGTGCTCGCGGGGATGCGCGGGGTCGCCTGGACGGACACGCTTCAGGGCGCGTTCATGCTCGTGACGGTCTGGGCGGCCCTGCTCTGGATCCTGAGCTCGGTCGGCGGGCCCGCCGCGGCGACGGCCGGACTCACCACCGATCCCGACTTCCTCGCGCTCGGGGACGACTACTACACCCCGGCGTTCATCGTCACGCAGGCCGTCTCGATCGCCTTCGGGGTGGCGATGTTTCCCCAAGTGAACCAGCGTTTCTTTGTCGCCCGCTCGGAGACGGTGCTCAAGCGCACCTTCGCCCTCTGGCCGGTCCTCGTGCTCGCCCTCTTCGTCCCTGCCTTCATGCTCGGGGCGTGGGCTCGCGGGCTCGGAGTCGAAGCCGAACCGGGCGCGAACGTCCTCCCCCTGCTGCTCGCGGAGTACACCCCCGTGTGGTTCGCCGCGCTCGTCATCGCCGGGGCGGTCGCCGCGATGATGTCCTCTTCGGATTCGATGTTGTTGTCGGGCTCCTCCTATTTCACGCGCGACATCTATCGTCCCTTCGTGAACCCCGCGGCGAGCGAGCGCCGCGAGGACCTGCTGGGGCGTGCCGGCGTGGTCGTCTTCGCGACCGGGTCCTTCCTCGCGAGCCTGCTCCAGCCCGCGAGCCTCCTCGAAGTCGGGTCGACGGCCTTCGGCGGGTTCGCCCAGCTCGCGCTGCCCGTGTTGGTCGCACTCTACTGGACGGAGACGACCCGTACGGGGGTCGCCACCGGGATCGTCGGCTCGCAGGCACTCTATCTCGCGAGCGTCTTCCTCCCGTTCGTTCCGGGCGCCGTCGGCGGCTGGGGGACCTCGCTGTTCGGGATGGGACTCGGGCTGGTCCTCACGGTCGGGGTTTCGTGGCTCACGACGCCGGCCGCGGGCGAGCGCCGGGCGATCTACTTCGAGTTCGCGGACTGAGAAGCCTTAACTACGCCGACGAGAAAACGGGGATATGGCATCATTCGAGACGGCGGAACGCCGAACGCTCGCGAAGATGATCTGTATGAAGTGCAACGCGCGCAACCCGCAGGGCGCCGACCGCTGTCGAAAGTGCGGCTACGGCAACCTGCGCCCGAAGGCCAAGGAGCGCCGTTCGGTCTAAGCACGGACCTTTTTACTCCTCGGGTGCGCTTCGCGCACCTCTCGAAGCAAAAATCTCCTCCAAAAAGCCGCGAGCGCTCTGCGCTCGCGGTCCGCTACCGCGACGGTATAGCTTGAGTAACTACTGGGAGCGGATCCGGGACCGAAACGCACTTTTGAGCGACGGAGAGAGGACAGTACGCGCGAGGGTGGCTGAGCTTGGCCAAAAGTGGCGGGCTTAAGACCCGCTCCCGTAGGGGTTCGAGGGTTCAAATCCCTTCCCTCGCATTCTTGCAGGCATGTCGTCCATATTCCGGGAGCCCCTACCGCCGCCATGCTCCCGCTGCAGGCCGAAGGCTCGGATATCCTCGTCGGCGTGTTCGTCCTCCTGTTGCTCGCCGGCTCGACGGGCTACTGGACCTACATCGACGGGACGAATCGCGGCGTCGACCGCGCGCCGTGGTGGGGTGCGGGCGTCTTCTGGGGTCTCGTCCTCGGCATGCTGCCCGGACTGGTCGCGCTCGCAGTCTATCTGCGAAGGCGGCCCTGACCCGCAGGTCGCAGACGCGGGGGGTTGACGAGAAAAAGCGGCAGGTGATGCGTTTCTATCCCGGTTCGACTCGCCTCAACTGCGCGCGGTCGTATAGAGGACGGGGCCGATGACGATCAGCGCGAGCCCGAACATCTTGTACGGAAGCGGCGAGAGGTTGCTCGGGGCGAGCAAGAACACCACTCCGAAGAGGACGACGTTCAACGAGAGCAGTTTCTTCGAGAGCGCGAACGATCCGAGCACCGCGAGGACGAACACAGCGATCAGCACCTGCCCCAAGTTATAGGCCTGGATAATATCGTCCAAGAGCTGGAGCGGGACGAACTCGATCATGCTACCGGGTACTCGAAGGGATTCAATCTTTAACCTTCCGTTCCGCCTCCTCGGGATCACGTTCGGGACCCTTGAAATCGAGCGGCCGAAGCCAGCCGTACCAGATCACGCCGATCATCATCCCGAACCCGAGCGTCCAGACGATCCGGCCGAGCATCTGCTGGCCCAGCACGACCGAGAGGACGTAGTTCATCACGCCGGGAACGACGACCCCCGTGACCAACACGAGGACGAACGCCGACTTGCCCGAGAGCGTTGCCATGTGCCCGCTAGCGCCCCGAGGCCCCTCAATCGCTCGGTTCGGAGCTCGAAGCCGCCCCCGCCGCGAAATCGGTCGTCACACCCGACCAGCCGTAGGCCCCGTTGGCGACGACACGGCGGACTGAGGGGAGAGACGGTTCAGCATACCGATTCGGTCGATCACCAGTAGGGGGAACGTCCAGAGCGGTCCGAACGAACTCCGAGGGTATATGGCTCCGTCCGACCAACCGCCGTCGATGTCACTTCAGACCCTCCTCGGCTTCTATCGCGCCCATTGGCTGTCGCTAACGCTCGGGCTGGTGATCACGGCGCTGTACCTGACGAGCGCGCTTATCAACGAGGACTACGACTACGCGCTCGCGGGCGTGGTCCTGGTGGTTTTCGGGGTGGGTTGGCTCTGGCGGCGCCACGAGTCGGCGTAGCTGTTTTGTACACCGTTGCAGAAGACGAACCATGCGATCGACAGCGGCGATCAGGGAGCGGATCACGGAGCTGGAATCGTTCTACGACGAACAGGACCCCCCGTCCTCGCCGATGGAGGACGAACAGGAGGCCGTCCTGTTGCGGGCGATCGAGGAACTGGAGTGGGTGCTCGAAGAGCGCGAGGACCCGCCCCGTCACTGAGCGTCCGCGTCGAACTCGAGGGCCGCGGAGTTGATGCAGTAGCGCTCGCCGGTGGGCTCGGGGCCGTCCTCGAAGACGTGACCCAGATGCCCCTCACACTCCGCACAGACGACCTCGACCCGGTTCATCCCGTGGCTGGTGTCCTCGCGGAACTCGACGGCTCCCTCCTCGGCGTCCGAAAAGCTCGGCCAGCCACAGCCGTGCTGGAACTTTTCCTCCGAGGAGAACAGCACGGAGCCACAGCCGCCACATCGGTAGGTACCGTCCTCGAACAGGTCGACGTACTCGCCCGAGAAGGGCCGTTCGGTTCCCGCCTCACGCAGGACGCGGTACTGGTCGTCGCTCAGTTTCTCTCGCCATTCCTCGTCGCCGGTCGGCGTCTCGGACTGTTCCATGGTCGAACTACGGGTCGACGGAGGAAAAACCTGTCCGGGTCAGCCCCTCGTCTGACTCCTGTCGGACGGCCATCGGTGACGATCCGAAACAGAGATACGCCCGCGAAGTCGCCCTGAAACCCGATTTTCGTTGGATAAACCGTCACGGATCGTATCGAACGTGGACTGCGAGATGAAAGACATAAGTGTCAGACCGGCGATTCAGTACTGCATGGACTCGATGTCTGCGGTCGTCCTCGCTGCGGGGGAAGGGGTACGACTGCGCCCGCTGACGCGCCATCGGCCCAAGCCGATGCTACCCGCGGCGAACAAGCCGATTCTCGCGTACGTCTTGGACGGCCTGATCGAGGCCGGCGTCAGCGACATCACGGTCGTCGTCGGCTACGGACGGACCCGCGTGCAGGATCACTTCGGACCCACCTACAGGAACGTTCCGCTGACCTACGTCAGACAGCGAAAACAGCTCGGTTCGGGCCACGCGCTGCTGTCGGTCGAGCAGCGCTTCGAGGACGAGGAGCCGTTCCTGGTCGTCTACGGCGACCAGATCCTCGATTCGGGGATCGTCAGGGCGGTCATGGAGGAGACGACCGGAGACGCCGCGGCGACGATCGGGGTGCTCGATCACAACCGCGTCGAGCACTACGGTGGCGTGATCATGGACGACGGGCGGGCCGTCGAACTCGTCGAGCGCCCGAGCGACGAACGCAAATACCGCCTCAACGCCGGGGTGTACGGCTTCCGTTCGGACATCTTCGAGGCGATCCGGAACGCCGATCCCCGCGAGGGCGAGCACTCGCTGATCGACGCGCTGTCGTGGCTCATCGAGTCAGAGGCCACGGTCCGCGGGACGATCACCGACGGGCTGTGGGTCGACGCGACCTACCCCTGGGACCTGCTCGACGTGATCCGGGACCTGACGGAGGCGGGCCTGCTGGGTGCGAGCCGCGAGGAGCGCATCGACGACAGCGCGAGCGTCCACGAGACGGCGGTCGTCCGCGACCCGGTCGTCATCGGGCCAGACACCGAGGTCGGTCCCGGCGCTGTGCTTGGACCGTACACCAGCCTCGGCGAGAACGTCACCGTCGAGTCGGGGGCGGTCGTCGAGGAGTCGCTGATCGACTCGGACACCCGGGTCGGGCCGAACGCGACGCTCGTCGACTGCATCACCGGACAGGGCGTCTCCATCGGTCCGGCGAGTACGGTCCCCGGCGGGCCCGGCGACGTCCGGATCGGCGACCGGGTCTTCGAGCGCGAGCGACTCGGCGCGGTGATCGCCGACCGGGTGCGGGTCGGCGGCGGGGCGGTGTTCGAGCCCGGAACGATGGTCGGATTCGACGCCACCGTCCGGACGGGCGCGCGGATCGACGGACCGATCGCCGAGGGAACGGAGGTGCGATAACCGTGTGTGGAATCATCGGCTATGCCGGCGGCGGCCGCAACCAGGAGGTCCTCGACGTCCTTCTAACGGGTCTGTCGGGGCTCGAATACCGGGGCTACGACTCGGCAGGGATCGCGCTCGCCGACGAGGCGGTGTCGGTCTACAAACGCGAGGGCGAGCTCGAGAACCTCGAAGCCCTGCTGAAGGAGACGGACGTCCCGAGCACGCCCGTGGGGATCGGCCACACCCGCTGGAGCACGCACGGCCCGCCCTCGGACCGCAACGCCCACCCCCACACCGACGACGGGGCGACCGTCGCGGTCGTCCACAACGGCATCATCGAGAACTACGAACGGCTCCGCGAGGAGCTCTCGGAGCTTGGCTGTACCTTCGAGAGCGACACCGACACCGAGGTCGTCCCGCACCTGATCCGCCACTACGTCGACGAAGGCCTCGACGAGGAGGGCGCCTTCCGCAAGGCGGTCTCGAAACTGGAGGGCAGTTACGCGATCGCGGCCGTCTTCCGGGGATCGGAGACGATCTACGCCACCCGACAGGACTCCCCGCTCGTCCTCGGGCTGGGCGAGGGCGGCAACTACCTCGCGAGCGACGTGCCCGCCTTCATCCAGTACACCGACCGGGTGATCTACCTCGAGGACGGCCAGTTCGCCGTGCTCACCGACGACGAGATCACCGTCACCGACGGCGACGGGCAGGTGCTCGAACCGCCGGTCAAGCGGATCGAGTGGGACGCGGAGGACGCCGGCAAGAGTGGCTACGACCACTACATGCTCAAGGAGATCAACGAGCAGCCCCGCTCGCTGCGCCAGTGTCTCCGGGGGCGGGTCGACGAGCTCGAAGGTGACGTCACCACCGAGGAGCTCGACGAACTGCCCGAACCGGCCCGGGTGCAGTTCGTCGCCTGCGGGACCTCCTATCACGCCGCGCTGTATGGCGAACTCACCCTTCGAGAGCGGGGCGTCAAGGCCCAGACGTTCATGGCCAGCGAGTACGACCGCGCGTCGGTCCCCATCGACGACGAGACGCTCGTCATCGGCGTCACCCAGAGCGGCGAGACTGCCGATACCCTGCGGGCGCTCAGACAGGCCGAACGGGCGGGAGCGACGACGCTCGCGGTGACCAACGTCGTCGGCTCCTCGGCCTCCCGGGAGTGCGATTACACGATGTACATCCGGGCGGGCCCCGAGATCGGGGTCGCGGCGACGAAGACGTTCGCGAGCCAGCAGACAGCCCTGACGCTGCTCGCGGACGCCATCCGGGACGCCGAGCACCGTGAACTGCTGGGCGCGTTGCGTGACCTCCCCGATCACGTCCAGTCGATCCTCGACGGGTCGAACGCCCGCGAGATCGCCGCCGAGTACGAAAACGCCGGGGCGTACTTCTTCATCGGCCGGGGTTACAACTACCCGGTCGCGCTCGAAGGTGCGCTGAAGATGAAGGAGATCACCTACAAACACGCCGAGGGGTTCGCGGCGGGCGAGCTCAAACACGGTCCGCTGGCCTTGGTGACGGAGGAAACCCCGATCTTCGCCGTGGTGACCGGCGACGACGAACGGGCGACGAAAACCATCGGCAACGTCAAGGAAGTCGAGGCCCGCGGCGCGCCCGTCGTCGCCGTCACCGACGGCCAGTCGGACGTCGAGCGCTACGCGGATCACGTCCTCTCGGTGCCCGAAACCCACGACAGGGTGGGCCCGATCCTCGCGAACGTCCAGCTCCAGCTGGTGTCCTATTGGCTCGCGAACCGCCTCGACCGCTCGATCGACAAACCGCGCAACCTCGCGAAGAGCGTCACCGTCGAGTAGCCCGATTCAGTCGCGTCGTGTATCGTTCTTCGAAGGCCACCCGAACAGCGCGAGCACCACGTAGCATACGCCAATAACGCGCGTCGCCGGAACGACCCAGGGCTTCCACTCGGGGCGTCCGTCCTCGTAGATCAGCGGCGTCCAGTACTCCAGATACCCGTCGGGCGAGAGCGCGGCCATCAACCCGTACCAGCCGAGCGCAGCCCGAATCGGACCCGAGAACGCCCGTGGTTTGGCGAGCACCGCGAGAAAGAGCAGTCCTTCGAGGCGGGCGACGGGAATCACCCAGCGTTTGAGCGAACAGTCCTCGGGGTTTTCGAGGGCGTATCCCTCCCAGAACTCGATGAACCGACGGGGAACGAGCAGTTCGACGAGGCCGAAGACCGCGAGCAGTCGTTTTATCATGTGAACTACTACCACATGAGATGACAAGAAGCCACGCCCGTTTCTCGCCGTCTGGAAGGGTCCCGTAGAAACTATCGACACTACATCCCCGGAATTTTCGTTCCGTTCGTAGTAATTATCACACCAGCAACACTAAACGCACGGGGTGGGTAGACCGCGCCGATGTGGCCGTGGGAACACGCGGCGTTCGCGTACGTCTGTTATTCGGCGCTGACGCGCCGGCGGCTCGATGCCCCACCCGGTGGCGTCGCGACGCTCTTGGTAGTGTTCGCGAGTCAGTTGCCCGACCTGATCGACAAGCCACTGGCGTGGTCCTTCGGGGTGGTCCACTCGGGACGGATGCTCGCACACGCTCCGATCGTGGTGGTGCCGCTGTGTCTCGGCGTCTACTGGTACGCCGCGCGTCGAGAAAGGGCGGAGTGCGGCGTCGCCTTCGGGTTGGGGTATCTCTCACATATCGCAACCGACGCACTCCAGTCGCTTCTCGTCGGCGAGTACGCCTACGTGCGATTCTTGCTCTGGCCGCTGCTTTCGGTCCCGGTCGACTCGCAATCAGGCGTCTTTGCCGAGTTGGGCGGGTTCAGTCTCACCCCCTCGCCGGCGCTCGTCGTCTCGGCGTTCGTGGGACTGGCGGTCGCCGGCCTGTGGATCAGGGACGGAACGCCCGGAACCGACGTGCTCTACCGGGGCCTTCGAGCGCTCGCTAGGGTGGTGGGCGGACAGTCGTAAGGACAGACACACGTAGTTCCGGTGGAGATCAGCCCGAACAACCCAACTCCGGTTGTCGTACGACAACCTTGTTTTGTTAACAGTCAACAAGGTTAAGCTATCCAGCGGGGCTAGAGGGGATATGGCGACTGTTTCAGGGTTCGAGGAGGAGTACGATTCCCTCCGGGCGCTGCTGGCGAAGGCCAACGAGCGAAAGACGGGCGACGAACTGGCGGGGATCGCGGCCGACTCCGACGCCGAGCGGGTCGCGGCCAAAAAGACGCTCAGCCGCGTGACGCTTCGCGAACTCCGGGAGAACCCGGTCGTCCCCTACGAGGAGGACGAGGTGACGCGGGTGATCCAGGACGCCGTCCGCGAGCCGATTTATGAACGAATCGCCGAGTGGTCCGTCGCCGATTTCCGGGAGTTCCTCGTCGACTCCTCGACGACCGACCGCGAGATCCGGGCGATTCGCGAGGGACTGACCAGCGAGATGATCGCTGCGGTGACGAAGCTCATGTCGAACATGGACCTGGCGCTCGTCTCCTCGCGGATGACGATCACCGCACGCTGTAACACCACCATCGGTGAGCCCGGCACCCTCTCGTTCAGGTTGCAGCCCAACGACCCCGCCGATAATATCGAGAACGTCCTCGATTCGACCCGCGAGGGGCTCTCGTACGGGGCGGGCGATGCGGTGATCGGGATCAACCCCGTCGTCGACAGCGCGGAGAACACGGCGGCGATCCTCGAAGCGACCCACGGGTTCATCGAGGAGTGGGAGATACCGACGCAGAACTGCTGTCTCTCGCACGTCACTACGCAGATGGAGGCGGTCCGGGAGGGCGCGCCCGCAGACATGCTGTTCCAGAGCCTCGCGGGCACCGAGGCCGGAAACGACGAATTCGGAGTCAGCGTCGACCTGCTCGACGAGGCCGACGAACTGGCCCACCGGCGCTGTAGCTCCGCGGGACCGAACGTCTGGTACTTCGAAACGGGCCAGGGCGCGGAGCTATCGGGCGACGCCCACGAGGGGGTCGATCAGGTCACGCTCGAATCGCGCTGTTACGGGCTCGCGAAGCGCTACGATCCGTTCTTGCTCAACACGGTGGTGGGCTTCATCGGTCCCGAGTACCTCTACGACGGCCACCAGGTCATTCGGGCAGGGTTGGAGGACGTCTTCATGGGCAAGTTGCATGGAATCCCGATGGGGATCGACGCCTGCTACACCAACCACATGGAGGCCGACCAGAACGACGTCGAGACGCTGGCGATCACGCTCGCGGCGGCCGGCTCGAACTACTTCATCACCGTTCCGATGGGCGACGACGTGATGCTCAACTACCAGTCCAACAGCTACCACGATGCGGCGACGCTCCGCGAGCTGTTCGACCGCGAGCCCATCGAGCCCTTCGGCGAGTGGCTCGACGAGATGGGGATCACGGAGAACGGGCGACTGACCGAGCGAGCCGGCGATCCGACGGTGTTCGCGTGAACATGAGCGACGATCATGAGGAAGACCGGATCGACGGGCCGCAGGATGCTGGCCTGCTTGAACGGATCACGGATCGGAACCCATCGCGTCTGGGGGTCGGGCGGGCCGGATCGCGCCCGCGAACCGACACGCTGCTCGAGTTCCGCGCCGATCACGGGATCGCCCGTGACGCGGTGCTCACCACGTCGATCCGTCGTTCGCCGAGGAGCACGGCATGGTGGCGATCAGCACGCTGGTCAGGGACAAAGAGGAGTTCCTCGCGAACCCGGATCGGGGCCGGGAGATCTCCGAAGAAACCGCCGACCGGCTCCGCGAGGAGTGCGAGGTCGGCCCGCAGGTCCAGTTGATCGTCGCCGACGGACTGAGTTCGACGGCCGTCGAGCGAAACGTTCCCGAGCTGTTGCCCGTCCTGCTCGACGGGCTGGCCGATCGCGACCTGCGGGTCGGCACCCCCGTGTTCGTCGAGTATGGCCGCGTTGACGCCATGGACGCGATCGGCGAGGAGCTCGACGCGGACTGTTGTGTGATCCTCATCGGCGAGCGCCCCGGGCTCGCGAGCGCCGAGAGCCTGAGCGCATACTCGGTCTACGGACCCGAACGCGGGGGGCCGACGGCGAAGAAGTCCGTGATCTCGAACATCCATGAAGGAGGGCTGCCGCCGATCGAGGCCGGGGCCCAGCTCGTCGGCCTGATCGCGGAGATGTGTGAGCGCGAACGCAGCGGGATCGACCTGCGCGAAGACGACCGGGAGTTCGTCGCCTGAGTCGCGATGAGTGAACACCGGCTGACGAGCGTCGGGATCGACGTCGGCACCACGACGACGCAGGTCGTCGTGAGCGAACTGGAGGTTCGAACCCCCGCTGGTGAGGGGAAACTGGAGATCGTCTCATGCGAGATCAGGTATCGCGGGGCGATCCACGAGACGCCGCTTTCGGACTCGGAGACGGTCGATATCGACGCGGTCGCGGGGATCGTCGAGGGGGAATTCGCCGCTGCGGGGGTCGAGCGAAGCGGGATCGACACCGGGGCGGTGATCGTCACCGGCGAAACCGCCCGAACGGAGAACGCAGAACCGCTGGTCCACCGGATCGCGAGCGAGGGCGGCGAGTTCGTCGCGGCGGCGGCCGGACCCGCCCTCGAGGCGATCCTCGCGGGCCGGGGGTCGGGGGCGGCGACGCGGGCGAGAGAGCACGGGGAGGTCGTCGCGAACGCCGATGTCGGTGGCGGGACGACCAACATCGCGCTGTTCGATCCCGAGGGCGTACTCGATACGCGCTGTCTCGACGTCGGCGGGCGGCTCGTCCGGTTCGATTCGGTGGGGGCGATCGCGAGCGTTTCGGAGCCTATACGGGAACTGGCCGACGGTCTGGGGATCGCGCTCGAACTCGGTCAGGAGCCCTCAGCGAAGGACCTCGACCGGCTGACGGACGCGATGGCAGACTACGTGCTCGATGCGGTGACCGGCCCGCCGTTTAGCGATCGAACCGAATCGCTCTCGATCGGAGCACTTCCGACGGACCCCGTGAGAATCGACGCGGTCGCCTTCACCGGCGGCGTGGGCCGGCTCGTCCGCTCCGAGCCCGTCTCACCGACCGAATACGGCGACATCGGGCCGACGCTCGCGGCGTCGATCCGCGAGCGGGCGGCCGAAGCTCCGGTGGTCGACCTCGAAGAGACGATCCGGGCGACCGTCATCGGGGCGGGGACGCGAACGACTGAACTCAGCGGCCGAACCGTCGATATCGACGCGTCGGTGCTCCCGCTTCGGAACCTCCCGGTCGTGAGCGTCGCCGAGCTGGGGGAAAATCCCGAGAATCGGCTTCGAGCCGTCCGCACGGAGGCAACGGAACGCTACGGGTCCGACCCGGTCGTGCTCGCGATAGAGGACGTCGGCTCGCTCACGTACGACCGGCTCACCGAGGTCGCGGCGGCGATCGCCCGCGCGTGGATCGACGAGGCCGGCGAGACCGACCCGGTCTGCGTACTCACCCGACAGAACTGCGCGAAGGCGCTCGGACAGGCGTTGGGACGCCGGTGTGAGGGACGGGCGCTCGTCGTCATCGACGAGGTCGGCGCTACTGAGGGAGAGTACCTCGATATCGGCCGGCCGGTAGACGGGAGCGAGACCGTCCCCGTCGTGGTGAAGACGCTCGCGTTCTGAGAGAGCCCCTTGCAGGGGGCAGTTATTAGTATCGTGGCGAGCCATGGCAGGACATGGTTCGAGTCTCCTCGATCGTGATGCTCGTCGGCGTCGCACTGTTGTTCGTCCCGATCCCGCCGATCGCGACGATCGCCGGCGTGCTCGTAATCCTCGCGGGCGCGCTGTTGCGGGTGTTGGCCGGCAAGTAACGCCGGCGCTACACCGTCGAGGTGCTGTAATCAAGGTCGACCGGCCCGTCCCGGATCGTCACGTCCAGGCCCTCGATCCCCTCGAGGTCGACCTCGTGACCACAGGGGGTAAACCGGACGGCGACGCGATAATCCCGGAGGACCGAACGCCGACAGCCTTCGCTTTCGTACTCGGTCGCATCGACCGGGGGCGGGCCGACGATCGCCTCGCAGACCGCCGCATTCTCGCAGTGCGGACAGCGCTCGATGCCCGACAGTCGTGTCTCGATCCGTGGGCGCTCGCGCTCGGCAACGGCTCCCGAGAGTTCGTGGCTCAGACGGTTCAGGTTCACTATCAACCCGTATACGCTCATCGTACATAGTATAGTGAAGTGACACTATATAATTATACCTAAAACGACAGGTATATTATGTGACTGATGGTTCGATCGCTCAGTAAAAGACGCCCTGATCGCTGCGCTTGATTTTCGGGGGTTTCAGGTGGGTGAGAGCGCCGCCGGTGATAGCGCGGCGGACGCGGTCGGCGAAACCGGCGCGTTCCTCGTCGAGACAGGCGAGTTTCGAGTCCGAGTCGTACTCGATGGCCCGACAGTCCGCCAGGACCGGGAGGTCGCGATTCGAGAGTGCGTCTTCGGTCGCTTCGAGTGCACAGCCGACTCGTGGGCCGACGTAGTCGGCCAGTTCCCGAACGTCCGCAGGATATCGACACGTCCGAAGGTATCTGAGCGCGTACCACCGCCGTCTGTTCGCTTGCTGTCCGACGGAACGGAGGTTCACGTCGGTGCTGAGAGCAGGTATCGACATATGCAGATAATGTACGTCCAACTACACATAGTACTACCTCTCATGTGCAAGTGTGTTAAATAGCATCGGATCCCATATTTCGAAACGGGGACGTGGATACCGATCGTAACGGGGCCCGAACAGGGGAAGAGAGAGACGGGCGGCATGAGTCCCGAGGTGGTTCCTCGGGAATCGACAGCGACCGGAGGCGGTTCATTCGACTCGGCGGCGCGACCGCGGTCGCGCTGGCCGGCTGTACCGACGCCGGCTCCGAGCCCAACGCGACCGTCGGCGGTCCGGCGATCACGATACGCGAGGCGACAGTCAGCGACGAGTCGATCACCACCGACGACGAGCTCGAAATCGTCGGCACGCTCGAAAACGACGGTGACGAGCGGGGGACCTACCACGTGGAACTCCGGGTCGACGACGTGATCGTCGAGACGGAGGCGGTGAGCGTCGACCCGGGTGCGCGCGATCAGGTGACGTTTTCCGGGTCGTTCAGTTCGCCCGGCGAGTACGAGGTCCGGTTGAACGACGTGCACGCGGGCACCGTCGAGGTCGAACTGCCGCCTCCGGAGTTCGAGCTGGTCGGGACCACGGTCGAGGAGACGCGAGTCGCCGTCGGCGAGGCGGTGGCGGTCGAGGCGACCGTCGCGAACGTCGGCGGCCGAGAGGGATCGATCACGATCGAGCTCCAGGTGGACGGGCGGCCCAACGACACCGAGGAGCTGACGATCGCGGCGGGGGCGGAGGAATCCGTCCGGTTCACCCCCACCTTCGAGTCGCCGGGCAGCTACGACCTCGCGATCAACGGGATCGCGGTCGACACCGTGGTCGTCGATCGACCGGCGGCCTTCGAGATCGTCGGGACCGAACTGGAATTGGAGACGGTCGCCGTCGGCGAGACGGTCGCGGTCCGCGCGCACATCGAGAACGTCGGCGGGCGGACCGGGACGGTGACGGCGACGCTCCGGGCGGACGGAGAGACGGTCGACACCCGCGAGGGACCGATCGAGCCCGGCGAGGTCGTTCCGGCACGGTTCTCGGTCGGTTTCGACGACCGGGGCGCCCGAACGCTTCGCGTCGTCGCCACGGGCCGGGATCCGGCCGCCGGTCCCGGCGGCAACGACGACGCGCGCGTGGGGCGGCTCTACGTGCTCGGTTGCTCGACGGTCGTCAGCGAGACGGTCACGGTCGGGAACCGCTCCTCGCAGACCTACGAGTTCGACCTGAACGCGCGCGCCGAGGTGACGGTCGCGACGGCGACGCGGTCGGGCGTCGATCCGACGCTCAGCGTCGTCGGTCCTCCGGGGGCGATGGTTGAGGGCGTGAGCGGCGGCGAGATCCGGCGGTCGGTCACGATCCCGCAGAGTGGCCGGTACGAGATCCGCCTCGGAAACGATTCGTACCTCCCGTGGCAGGACGGGCGGTGGGCGATCGAGATCGAGGTCTGTACGTGGGCGGACTAACCGAAGCAGCCTTGGTCGGAGACTGCACCTACTGAGAGATGGGACCGATCCCCACGGAGACGCTCGAAGAAGAGACGACGGTGCTCGCGTTCGACCTCTGGGATACGCTGCTCGACCGCGAATCGACGCTCGTTCCGGCACTGGGCGAACTCCTCGACGCACACGACAGCGACTACGAACCGAGGGTCCTCCTGCGGCGGTATCTGGCGATGCATTTCCGCGATTCGATGATCGACTCGCTGATCCCCGGTCCGCACACCCCGTTCAAGGAGATCAGCCGGCGTGCCCTCGCCTATCGCCTCGAAGGGCTCGGACTGGACGTCTCCGATGGCGAGGTGCGTGCGGTCATCCGGCAGTGGAAGGAACTCCAGCCGTATCCCGACGTCGACGGGGCGCTCGCCCGTCTCGGTGAACGGTACACGCTGGTCGGGCTCTCGAACGGCGATCCGGACATGCTCGAAGCGGTGCGACCGAACTTCGAAACCGATCTCGACGGCGTCATCTCAGTGGCCGAGGCCGGCGCCTACAAACCACACCGTGCGTCGTACGACCTCTGCTGTCAGCGCTTCGACGCGGCGCCACACGAGGTCCTGTTCGTGACGGCACACACCTTCGACCTCGTGGGGGCGAAAGCGATCGGGATGCGCGGGGCGTTCCTCAACCGCCACGAGAACCCGTTCGGCGGCTGGATCCACCGGCCGGACCTCGTCGTCGATGACACGGACGGACTGGCCGACGCGCTGTGTTGAGCTCGTCCGCGACGTTTTACCCGTCGGTGTTCTACGGACGGGGATGGCCGATCCGATAGCGATACTCACCGATGTGCAACCGCAAGACCGCGTTCAGCTGACGCTGTTGAACGGCGAGCGGATCGACGGTGTCGCCCACCCGGTCGACGTCGAGCCTGAACGCCGACTGCGAATCGAACTCCGGACCGGGGACGAGGATCACGCGATCCGGTACGACGTCCGCTCCACGACCGACGACGGGGACTGGGCGACGCCGACCGCCAGACGCTACGACGTGAAACACGACGAGGGCGAATGGATCGTGATGGGAGACGTGAAAGAAGCGACCGTGCTCGAACACGCGAGCGATCGGGAGGAGCGGTCGAACGAGCACCTCTAAGACAGTCTCCGCGGTTCAGCGATACAATCTGTCTCGCCGGCTCACTGAAGCACTCGAAGCTTGCGGGGTCATGGTATGTAGTGACTACCACTGGGCGCGTACGAGCAAATACGTGAACAGGCATGAGCCAATCGAGACCACAAGCGTCTAGCCTCGCGGAAGTCCTCGACCGAATTCTCGATAAGGGTGTCGTCATCGACATCTGGATCCGCGTCTCGCTTGTCGGGATCGAGATCCTCACCATCGAGGCCCGCGTCGTGATCGCGTCCGTCGATACCTTCCTGCACTACGCGAGGGAGATCTCGAAGATCGAACAGGCCGAGGAAGAAGGGACTTAGACGCCCTCGACGACATCGAAATCAGATCGCAAACGTCCCAGTAAGCTACCGACCGCTTCGGTCACGGTGTTCTCCGCTCCTTTCGTCGAAAACAGTCCTCCGGCGCGTTTCAGTCGTTCTGAGCGACCGTTTTGGCCTCCTGGAGGCGCTTTTCGGCCTCGTCGCGGTCCTCCGGGTAGCCCACGTCGATCCGCCAGCCGTCCAGCCCGATCGCGTCGATCGTTCTCCCGGAGCGGATGAGGAGGTCGATCGCCTCGCTGATCTCGTATTCGCCCCGGTTCGAGGGCTGAACGAGCTGGCAGGCGTGGAAGATCGCCGGCGAAAAGGTGTAAAAGCCGGTCATCACCAGATTGGTCGGCGGGTCCTCGGGCTTCTCGATCACTTCCGTGATCTCCCCGAAGTCGTTCGTATCACAGACCCCGTATCGCGAGGCCTCTTCGTACGGGACTTCCTCGACGAGGAACGCCGCGTCGGTGCGCTCTTCTTGCTGTCGGCGGACGACGTCGGCGAGGTTCGCGTTGAAGATGTTGTCACCGAGCATCAGCATGAAGTCGTCGTCGATGTGCTCTTCGACGCTCAACAGGGCGTGGGCCAGCCCCAGCTGCTCGCGCTGGTGTGTGTAGGTGATCGGGATGTCACGATAGGAGTCACCGAAGTGCTCGATGATGTGTTCTTTCATGTACCCGACCACGACCACGAACTCCTCGGCGCCGAGTTCGGCCAACCGGTCGAAACAGTGGGCGACCAACGGTTTGCCGTCGACCTCGACCATCGCTTTGGGTTTGTCCTCGGTCAGCGGTCGCAGTCTCGTCCCCTTTCCTGCAGCCAGCACTACGGCTTTCATGATATTGACAGTCGCTATCCAATCTTTAAATAATTTGTGTCTCAATAGATTGTACGAACTGCCGGAAGGTTATTTTAGACGGAGCGTCCCCCGCGAACAGCGGCCGGTACTCCTATTCCCAGTTGTAGAGGGCGTCCCGGAAGATCGCCTCGACGTCCTCCTTTTCGACGGGGCGGGGATTGCAGCGAAGCAGGCGCTGTTGGGTTTCGACGGTCTGGGTCGCGAGCCAGTCGAGATCGCTCTCGTCGATTCCGGCCAGCTCTGCGAGGCCACTCGGGAGGACGTTCAGGTCGCGCTGGAGCCGAACGTACTCTCCCTTCAGACGGTCGGCGGCCTCACGAGTGTTCAGCCCCGTGGTGTCGACGCCGAACATGCGCGCGAGTTCGACGAAACGCTCGGGGTCGCTCGCGGCGTTATAATCAAGGGTACTCGCCGGGGTGAGCACCGCGATCGTCTCGCCGTGATAGGTGTGATATCGGTTACCGACCGGGTAGGCCATCGCGTGACAGAGGCTCGCGCCGGCGGTAAGTCCGGAGATCGCGCCCATCAGCGCGCCCTGAAGCATGTTCTCGCGAGCCTCGAGGTCGTCGCCGTTGTGGACCGCCCGGCGAACATTGGACGAGAGGAGTTCGATCGCCTTCTCGCTGAACATCTCCGTGACGGGAGTACGTCCGGCATAGACGGGCCGGCTCGTGGGGTCTTCGGCCCGAAGCAGGCTGTCGTACGAGTGGGTCGTGTAGCCCTCGATGGCGTGGCCAAGCGCGTCCATCGCGGTTTTGGCGGTCTGCTCGGGCGGGAGCGTCGTCGTCAGCGTCGGATCCAGCACGGCGGCGTCGGCCCGGATGTGATCGCTCGAGATCCCCTCCTTGACCTCCTTTTCCTCGACGGAGAAGATGGCGACGGGCGAGATCTCCGCGCCCGTGCCCGCCGTGGTCGGCATGAGCACCAGTGGCGGGCCTGACTCGGTGATCGACTCGCCGCTACCCGTGGGCTCGGCGATGTAATCGAGCACCTCGCCGCCGTTCGCGATTACCGTCCGGGCGGCTTTCGCGGTGTCCATGCAACTACCCCCGCCGAGGCCGACGTAGAAGTCATAGCCCGCCTCGCCGCGCTCGTCGCGGATGAAGGAGAGACACTCGTCGACGTCCTCGGTCGAGGGCTCGCGCGCGGAGCCGTCGTAGACGTCGACCTCGTAGGCGTCGAGTTGCTCGCGCACTCGGTCGGCGTGACCCAACGAAACGAGGGTCTCGTCGGTGACGAGTAGGCCGTGAGCGCCGGGTTCGACGCCGAGATCGGCGAACTGGAAGTCGAGTTCCTCGACGGCGTCGCGTCCGAACCGGATTCGAGGCATCTCGAGTTCCCAGACCGTCTCGGGGGTCTGGGTGTGGTCGGGCGCCGAGACGGAACGTTCGTAGCCCACTCAGTCCCACCCCGAGAGCGACTCGTACTGCTCGGAATCGTGCCCGTAGACGACCTCGGCGTCGTGGCGTCGTTCGAGCTCCTTGATCTCCTGGAGGGTCTCGAACCAGTGGCGGTGGCTCCAGAGCAGACCCGCCCCGAGGGGGACTCCGTCCTCGTAGTTTTCTGCTCTATATATCTCGTCGCCGGCGAATATCAGCGACCGGTCCTCGAGGTGGATCATCGTTCCAGTCAGACCGGGCGTGTGACCCGGGAAACGGATGAATTCGACGTCCTCGAAGTGCGTCTCGTGGTCCCGATGGAGCACCTCCCAGTTGAGGTCGTGGTCGAAGTCCTCGAGGATGTAGGCGGCGCTTCCCTGCTCGGTCTTCGCGCTGTAGTAGGCGAACTTGATCTCCTCTTCGTGGACGAACACCGGCACGTCCGTCCCGTCGAAGTGGTGAAGACCGCCGGCGTGATCCAGATGGAGATGCGTCTGGAAGACGTAGTCGATGTCGTCGAGTCCATAGCCGGCGCTCTCTAGATCGCTTTCGAGGTCGTGTTCGTCGGCGTCGTGGGGGTAAAAGGCCTGTTTCAGCCCCTCGGGCCAGTGGCCGTCGAGGGCGTCCTCGTGGTTGCCGGTGTCCCAGAGGATCGTCCCCTCAGGGTGGTCGATCACGAGGTTGTACACGGGAATCTCCGTGTACTCGGTCTCGGGGTTCGGCTCGTCATGGGTGCCGAGCGTGTGGCCCTCGAGCATGTAGTTCTGATCGCACAGCAACCCGCCCCGATGGATCACGTCGATGGTTGCATCAACCATATCGAACGGTCGTTCAGGTCCTCCATCAATCTATGCATACGACGTGTCGGTGACACCTCCCACGGCCGTATCAGGTGGCGATGTGGAGACGAAACCCGTCGCCATCGTCGGGCTCTGCGATCGAGAGTTCCCAGCCATGTGCGTCCGCGATGGCCGATAGAACCGTCGCGGCGCTATCGTCGTTATCGGGATCAACGAACGCCCGTCGAAGCGTCCGATACTCGTCGGCGGCTACGTCGGGGCCGTCGACCGTGATCAGAACGCCCGACTCGTTCGCGTCGACACGGATGGATGATTCCGCTCCCAGATGTGTGATCGTGTGCTCGAAGAGGACCTCGAAAAACAGCGCCAGCAGCGACGGATCGGCGCGGACATGCCGGTCGGCTTCGACCGTCAGCGACGCCGGTTCGGAGCCGACTGCCTCCCACGCGTCCGTCGTGGCGTCCCGGATCGACACCTCGACGAGCGACCTAAGCCCGCGCCCGGCGCGAGCGACGGCGACGAGTTCGTCGACCAACGTACTCGCGCGCCCGATCGCGCTGTCGACCCGGTCGAGATGCTCGTCGTTTCCGGTCTCACGCCCGAGGATCGCGTACTCGCGGGCCACCATGAGCGGGTTTCGGAGGTCGTGCGAGAGGGTTGCTCTGACCGATTCGAGACAGCGGTTTTTCGTCCGCAGGCGCTCGCCGGCGTCGCGGTCCGGGTCGGATGGACTCGTTGTGCAGGGCGCCGTTTCGTGGGCGCTCGCCTCACTCCGATACTCCACTGCCCGATCCAACAGCGACACGACGTGGCCCGGTGCGGTCCGAAGAACCGCCTTCTCGATCCAGCCGTCGACCAGGGGATCGAGCGACGTCGGAACGCTGGCGACGCTATCGAGCGCGTCGACGACCCCGAGTACCGGGAGTTCCGGTCGTTCGGTTCGTAGTCGACGAACGACTGTCCCCTCGTTCGATTCGAGCGTCGCCGCGTCGTAGAGCACCGTCTCGAACGGCTCGTCGGCCACTCGTGGGTCGTCGAGTCGCTCCGCTGTCGAGAGGTGTGCGCCGGTTCGCTTGAGCGCGTCGACGACCTCGTCGGCGAGTGGCTCCGTCGTGAGATACCGGATACGCATCGATCATCGAGGAGATGGGAACGAACACATGTAGTTATCACCACACCAATACGTCGAGCGGGACGGTTAGGGTCAACCTTTTTCTGTTTGAATCATTTGCTTTTTATCACGTTACGTCGTAACTGGACTATGACTGATACGGATTCGGCGCGGATCCACGTTCTCTGCGTCGACGACGAGCTCGACAGCGCCGATCTAACGGCGCTGTGTCTCGAGCGAATCGACGACCGATTCGTCGTCGAGACGGCACTGAGCGCCGAAGCGGGCTACGAGTACCTCGAGGAAACCGGGGTCGATTGCGTCGTGAGCGACTACAAGATGCCCGACGTGGACGGGATCACCTTCTTCGAGCTGGTCCAGGACGAGTACCCTGAACTACCGTTTATCCTCTTTACGGGCCGGGGATCGGCGAGCGTCGCCGACGACGCGCGCTCGCGCGGCGTGACCGAGTACCTCGAAAAGGACACGGAAGACCGATATCGAGTGCTGGCCGACCAGATCAGGAGCGCGGTCGAGAAACACCGCTCCTCGTAGGAAGGGGTCGTTACCGGAGCGGTTGCTCTTGGGCGATTACCGCCTGCTTGATGAGCGCCTCGACGCCGCGTCTGATCCGCTGGGAAAGCGCGCTGTCGCTGATCCCTAGCTCGTCGGCGAGCGCGGCCTGGCTGATCCGGCGCGGGATCTGGAAGTACCCCGAACGGTAGGCTGTCGTGAGCGTGTCGCGTTGGACCGGCGAGAGCGACGCCGTTGGCTCGTCGATCGGGGAGTGGTGGATCCGGCGGAGCGTCACGGGAGTCCCCGATTCGGTGAGCGCGACGTTGAACCGTGAGAGCTCTTCATGCGTCGAAAACCGAAGGCGAAAATCCCAACTTTCGGCGAGGCCCTGTGCGGCGAGGATCGTCGCGTCGGCCTCCAGGAGCGCGTCGACGAGTTCGTTCTCGGCCGACGACCACTGGATCTCGAACAGCGTTTCCGATTCGACCGTCATGACGACGCTTACCCGATCGATCCGCGGATGGTCCCCGAGCGCCGAGCGGATCTCCTCGGAATCGCTCGTTTCGATCCACAACAGCGGCATAACGGACTCCCGAAGCGGGACGACGCCTTCGAGTTCGATCCCCACCTCGGGAAACGACTGGAGAACGCTTCCGACCGGAAGCGACGCGGCCGGCAAGGTGATATCGGCGATTACGGTCATAGATACGGGAGAGTACCGCGACGACTACCGACATCGCGGAGGGCGGATATCAGAATATCGTATCGAACCGACAAAAAGACATCGGCTTCGTTCGATATCGAAGGTGCGAGTTCGGAAAGAGGCGACGAAAGACCTTCGATATCGAAGGCGATACGACTAAACACCGGGGTCGAGGCTGAAGGCAACGGATCAGTGGGAATACTGCATACAATAGGATGACACATCATGCAGTCATCACCGAGGAGGGGAGGAGCAGTAGAGGAGCCGGAGTGGGGCGAAGACGGGTCACCGATCGGTTTGATCGCGACACACACCAACAAATCGGAGCTCATACAGGCGATCCTGTCGGCAAAGCGGCACGGAAGCGACGTGGCAGTTACCCACGTCGAGTCCGACGAACCGGAGGGGGTCGAAATCGCGCGGATGATGGGTGCACGGATCCTACGTAGCGCCGCGTTCGACGGGAAGCCCGAAGCGGGCAACGGGACGGCGCCGAAGGCGACCGCGACCAAGGACGTCCCGCCGGTAACCGAGTTCGTCGATCCGGCGACGATCACCGACCAACAGGGGACTGTCGAACCCGCCCGGTTGGAAAAACCGGAACCCGTCTTCGAGATGGGCGAGGACGCCGAACAGTCGACGGTCGTCGTGGGAATTCCGGCGTACAACGAGGCAGGCTCCATTGCGAACGTCGTCGGAACGGCCGCCGAGTACGGCGATAGCGTCCTCGTCGTCGACGATGGAAGTCGAGACGAGACCACGAGAGAGGCCGGCAAAGCCGGAGCGACGGTCATCGAACACGAGTACAACAAGGGGTACGGCACCGCGCTCAAGACGCTCTTTCGAGCGGCCGACCGGAAGGGTGCCGATCACCTCGTGATCCTCGACGCCGACGCCCAGCACGACTCACGGGATATCCCCCGGCTCGTCGCGAAACAGCGCGAAACCGGCGCCGACATCGTCATCGGAAGTCGGTTTATCGACGGGGCGACCACCGAGTTCCCGCTGTACCGTCGAGTCGGGCTGTCGATCGTCAACGCGCTCACCAACCTCAGCATGGGGACCGTCCGGCCGAGTGCACGCATCACCGATACGCAAAGCGGCTTTCGAGCCTACAACCGACGAGCCATCGCAGGATTGGCCGATGACGACACCATCGGGACGCAGATGGCCGCCAGCACGGACATCCTCTATCACGCCCACAAGAACGGATACGAGGTCGAAGAAGTCGGAATATCGGTGCGCTACGACGTCGAGAACGCGAACAGCGCCGATCCGATTTCACACGGGTATGACCTAGTGAACAACATCACAACGACCGTACAGAACACCCATCCACTTATCAGTCTGGGTATGCCGGGATTCGTCGGTGTGCTGTCAGGGGTCAGTGGTACTTACTGGCTCATCTCCGAGTACCTCACCACGGGATCGCTCTCGTTTCTCGTTACGACCCTATCCGCCCTGTTCTTGCTTGGCGGTTTCTTCTTCTGTATCGCTGCGGTCATCCTCCATACGATACGGATCTCTAAGGCGAGATAGGTCCGATCCAAAGGCCCCCTCCGTTCCGTCCGCCAGTCGTAACCTGGTTGCAGTGATCATGGCCCGATACGCTATTCTACCGGTTAAGTGACTGCTGAAGCGGATCGCTAGTAAACGATACTAATATCACGGTCGTTCACAGTTCGTTTCATATGGGTGGTAAGAAACGGAGTGGCTCATCCGATGGACCCGGAAACGTCCTGTCGTTCGATCTCGAACACTGGCATTCGGCGACCCTGCTAACGGACGAACTAACCGACGCCAAGGATCGTATCGAGACGTCAGTCGAGATCGTTCTCGATATACTCGCAGAACACGAAACGACAGCGACGTTCTTCGTCGTCGGCGAGATAGCTAGGGAGTATCCTGCGTTGATCACTCGAATCGCCGATGACGGCCACGAAATAGCGTCTCACGGACACACTCATACTCCGCTGTTCGAACTTACGCAGGCGTCGTTCACCGAGGAGCTCGATGCGAGTGCCGAAGCGATCGAGTCGGTGACCGGCCACCGTCCTCTCGGGTTTCGGGCACCGAACTTCTCGGTGACACCGCGAACCCAATGGGCGTTCGATGCGCTTCTCGAAACGGGGTATCGGTATGACTCCAGCGTGTTCCCGGTCAAGACCCCGATGTATGGGGTCGGAAACGCACCGGTTCACCCGTACTGGGTCGATCGTAACTCCCCCTTCGAGGACAGTCGATCGGTCACTGCCGATGACCTGCTCGAATTTCCACCCGCCGTGTTTCATCCTCGGTTCCGTGTTCCGGTCGCTGGAGGGTTTTACGGTCGGATCCTTCCGACGTGGGTGATATCAAGAGGGATCAGGAACCTCAACCGTCGAGGGATTCCCGCGACGCTCTACTTCCATCCGTGGGAATTCAACCCCGACGTACAAACCGCCGAACCGACCTTCCACAAGCGCTTCATCAGCTTCCACAATCTCGATCAGACTCGCGAGACGCTCGAAACGTTGCTCTCCTCACACGAGTTCGGGACGTGTCACCAGTTACTCGAGAGATATACAGGGAATGCAGGGCCGGTACCGTCCCCTCGGAAGGAGAGGTGACGGGTAACAAACGGTCACGGCTCGTACGCAGAAAGGAGGCACCGACTGCTGCGTCACTGACAACAGTTCACCATCCACCGGACGGCAGCGGCCAGCGATACAGCAGCTAGTCGAGACGGATGGTGAAAACGGGGGGACGACCACTCGAATGTAAGTCAACCGACACAGTTACATCGATGATGGCCCTGAGAACCGGTATGTTCGGGGGAGAGAAGGGTCGACGGTTGGTGGATCGAGCGTTTCGATCCACACTCAAGGGTCGTTACCGCCCCACTGGGGTTCGTTGTCCGATCGTCCTCTATCATGGTATCGGCGAATCGGGCGGTCCGTGGACAGTCACGCCGGCACGGTTTCGCCGACAGATCGAGTGGCTCTCCGAAACGTTCGACCTCCTGACTGTGAGCGAGGCCATCGAGCAGTGGAAACAGGGCTCGCTTCCGCCCGATCCGGCCGTCGTGACCTTCGACGATGGGTTCCAATCGACGATCGAGACGGCATTGCCGATCCTCGAGAGTCACGGCGTCGAGGCGACTCACTACGTCGTCCCGGGACTACTGGGCGAGCGGTTCGAAGGATCGCGGGTCATGGACCGCGATAGTGTCATCGATCTCAGCGAGTCCGGTCACGAGATCGGAGCACACACCATGACTCATCCGGATCTGACGACGGTCGGCCGGGAAATCGCCCGGCGCGAGATCGTCGAATCACGGGAGTCCATCGAAGCGATTACGGGCGACAACCCGCGCAGTTTCGCCTATCCCTACGGTGCATTCGACGACGACATAGCCCAGTTGGTCCGGGAGGCGGGCTACGAGAGTGCGACCACGGTGATCGGCTCGGACGTCGTCGATTTCGCTGCACCGATGTCCCTTCCGCGGATCACCATTATGCGTGAACACGACCGTCAGACGAGTAGGGACATGATCGACGGGGATCGGCGATGGCAGCACCTCATTCGGGACGTGGTCCCGATCCGATAACCGGTGGTGTGAATCGATTCGAACCGACGAAGTCGTCCCGCTAATTACTGCGGTTTGATCTCGGTTCGGATCGTTTCCGGTCAGAACACTCGTCAGCGACGGTTCGGGACCCTTATGTAGGACAGGCTATATCTATAGTCCAATGGGGAGTGCTATTGAGACCGCGAATCCACAGTCCTTCGATCGACCGGGGGTTTTCGATCGGATCGCGGAGTTCTACGAGTATCAGGGGATCCCGTCCGCTACAGAGGTCTACATGGTCCTCGATACGGACGGCTACAACACGTACGCGTTTCGCCCGGAATCTCGGGCGATCGAGTGGCTCGTCGATCGGCTCGGCGGTGGCGGCTGGAAGAGTCGCCTCGGGACCACGATACTCGAGACCACTGCCGCTGTTCCAGGGCTCCTGCCGTTCGTTCCTCTGATCCGGTCGGAATACGCCACCGTCGCCGCCGAGAACCCGTTCGACGTGGCGGTCGTCGGTGACCGAATCACGTTATTGCAGTTGGACAACCGACACGTATCTACGATCGCCATCGACGATCCGGACAAGCTCCGAAACGAGATCGAACACCGACAACGGCTCCCTGATTCGATCAACACGCCACCGATTATCGAACACGATAGCGAGTATCCCTATATCATCGAGCGGTATCTCAATGGGCGGGAACTCATCGATCCAGTCGAGGAGTGGAAGGCGCTGTTTGATGCGCTCAACCAGCTTACCGCCCTCTACGAGAACGACCGACACCGCGTCGCGACGACTGACGTCGTTCGAGAACTCGAAGGAGCGCTGGCGACCGAGGACGAGACGAACGGAACTACGCGTGCAGGGCTACAGCTCCTCGACGACCTCGACTTGCCGTCGTCACTCTATCGGGGCCCGATCCACGGCGACCTCCACGCCAGAAACCTCTTCATCAATGACGCGGTGTACATCCTTGATTGGGAGGACGTACGGATGGATTACCTCCTCGACGATCTCTTCAGACCGTTCGTCATCCACCAGTACGACATCCCTCTCCACCAGTTGTTCGTTCAGATGATACACGGGCGGGGAGAGGGCGGCCGCATCATGGCCGACTACGCCCGGGAGATCGGGCCGATCGCCTACGGCGACTCGGAGACGTATTCGGGGCTTCCGCTGTTTTACCTCCTCTCCCTGCTCGCTGACGGCGGCGAGAACGGATCGCTTCGCCCGCCGTGTCGTGAACTCCTTTCGGGGATCGTTTCGTCGTACTGATGATCACCGCCTCGAAGGCATCCGTATCGGTCGCAAGCGATCAGTGAGTAGTTGCATACTCTCGTATCGATAAAATCACTCCGTACACACCTGTAATAGAACTGAGAATATATATCGCAGGACGTAGTAGATCAGACGAATGGATCTGTCCCGTTCAGCATTGAAACTCTTTCTCGCGAAAGGCGGCAACGCGGTCGTTTTCTTCGCCGGGATCACAGTCTTCGCCCGTGAATTAGGGGCAAGCCAGATAGGGATCTTCTTCCTGTTTCAAACGGTACTCGGACTGCTGACGATCGTTGCCGACGGTGGGATCCGCGGCGCGCTCGAGAAACGACTGAGCGAGGGGCAACGGGCAGACAGAATGCTAGCGACCGCGATTACGATCAAACTCGTTACCGTCTCCGGAGCCGTGGGAGTGATCCTTCTGGCCCGGCCATACCTCAACCAGTATCTCGGCGGCGAATACACGGTCTTCCTCGTCGTTGCACTCGTCGTTCAGGAGTTCGCGGACCTGTTCATTCAGGCTGTGCGCGGCGAACTCCGTGTTGGGGAAACCGCTATCATCGAGTTCGCCCGCGAGACGGTATGGGTTACGAGTGGACTGGTGTTGGTGTCGGCTGGATACGGGGTTGTCGGATTGATCTATGGGCTCATCCTGGGTTCAGCGACGGCCGCCTGTTGGGCGTTCTTCAAACTGGAAACGAACGTCGGTCGACCAGCCGAACTATCGGCGTGGTCGCTGTACGACTACGCGAAGTACTACTTCCTCTCGTCAGTGAGTGGCAAGGTCTATCAATGGATGGACGTAGCGATCATCGGGCTGTTTCTGACCTACGCGGACGTCGGAGCCTACGAGGTAGCCTGGGAGGTGACGTTGTTGGTGTTGTTAGTCAGTAAGACGCTCTCAGTCACACTGTTCCCGCAGATGAGCCAGTGGAGCGCCGAAGCCGCGACCTCTCGGATCGAGGCCGTTGTCCCCAACGCGCTCGGAGTCGCGCTGTTCCTCTCGATCCCCGCGTTCGTCGGGGTGTTCGTGCTGAACTACGAGATCCTCGCTGTAGTCTTCGGTTCGGAGTACACCATCGCGGCGGGCGTCCTCGTGGTGTTGATGGTCGAGAAGGTATTTCAATCGGCCAATGACGTTCTGGGGAGCACGCTTCGGGGCATCGATCGCGTGGATCTGGTCGCACGGGCGGTCGTCGTAACGATCGCGATAAATCTCGTCCTCAACGTCGTCCTCGTTCTTTCCATCGGACTACTGGGAGCGGCGATCGCGACGACGAGTGCAGCCATAGTTCAGACGCTTCTCAATGCACGATATCTCTCACGGAACATCACGCTTCGAATACCCTATCATCTGATCGTGTGGTGTTTTGTCGGTGCGATTGGAATGGGACTGATCGTCTCAGGGGTACAGATGATCCTCCCGTTCGAGGGATTCGTCTTACTGGCGATCTGTATCGGCGTCGGTGTCGTGAGTTACCTGCTGTTTTCGGTCATTATACCGTCCCTCCGCAGGGAGGTTATCGTACCGGGTGCACGAATGCTCGTCTCGATATTCGGCTAGCTCGATGGCCGTATGGTGTTAGTTCCGTTATAGTTATACGCATCTGATCGGTTTCTATAAATATGTCATCGGGGGGGAGATCGGTTCGACGAACGCAGTCTGAGACGAACACACGGACGGTCGTCGATAGCTCCCAGTCATCTCATAGGGTACGTCTTCACCGGCGCTCGATCGCTCTGGTAGTCGGCTGTCTTCTCATCGCGTTCTGGGCCAGCGTCGGGGGCAGTCCATCCGGTGTTGAAACCTCCTTGTTACGGGCGATCTTGGGTGTCGCACTGTTACTCGCGCCCGGGTTCATGCTCCTCCTATTGATCGACAACCGTATCGACCGTATCGGGGAGCTGTCGTTGTACGTCGCGGGATTCAGCTTGACGATTCTCGCCGGCGTGAGCGTCGTAGGAAGCCTCGCGTATCCTGTACTCGGCATCCCCGATCCACTCTCCTTTCGTCCGATCGCTCTCACGGTCAGCGGGATAGTCATAGCATTGACCGTCGTCTCGTACTGGCGCGATCGAAGTCTCGTTCTCCGTGTTCCGTCGTTCACGACACAGGATACCGCAATCGGCGCGTTCCTGCTCTGTTTACCGGCACTTGCGGCGCTGGCAGCCCATCGTATGAACGCCGTGGGGAGCAGCCGGCTGATGTATGCGTTTCTCCTCCTGGTCGCAGTCGTCGTACTCGTCTCGATCAGGGAAGTTCCGCCGAAGCTCTATCCGTTCGCAGTGTTCACCGTCGCGGCGGGAATCGTCCTCCATCGCAACCTGATCACCGGCGCGGTCGTTGGATCGGATATCCAGGTGAACTACTTCTTTGTCGAGTTGGTGCTCGAAAACGGGGCGTGGGAGCCGGGGATGGCCGATGTGTACTCATCCATTCCGGTCGTCGGGGCGGTGCCGGCCGTCTACTCGATAGTGACCGGCATCAGTACCGCGCTGGTCTTCAAGGTGCTCTACTCGCTGCTGTTTGCGCTCGCTCCGGTCGCCATCTACTACACCTTCGCGGACGTCTTCGGGAGAGACGTGGCCTTCGCCGGAGCGTACTTCTTCGTCTTTTACTTCCGGACGTTCAACGGCACACCGGGTAAAACACGCATTGCTCAGCTGTTCATGATACTGGTGGTCCTCACGATGATCACCGACCGGGACCGGCTCCCCGGCAAGGAGTGGGTGGGGGCCGTCTTCGGGATCGGACTGATCCTGTCGCACTACACTACCACCTACATCTTCGTCATCTCGCTCGCGGTTGCTTACGTCCTGGGACGGATCTACAAGGCATATTCGGGCGATGACGTCGGACTACGTATCACCGGGATCTACGCGGTCGCGTTCGGCGGTGCGGCGGTCGCCTGGTACGCCGCCACGACCCCGGGGATGCTCCAGAACGTGGCCGGCGTCCTCGTGGGTATCCCGGTCGAAATCTACGCGGTCCTCTCGGGCGAGAGTATCCACCGTTCGGGGGCGAGTGCCGTCGAATCACAGTCCGGAATCGCCTACACGGCCACGCTCCTGCTCCACATGGGTCTGATGGCGCTTGCGGGGGTCGGCGTCCTCTCGCAAGTGTTCGTGCGGCTGTTTTCGACAGACAAACCGCGGTCAAACGAGGCGATCAAATTGGCTGTGCTCGCGATCCCCATGCTGCTGTTCCTGGCTGCGTCGTACTTCATCAGCGGTAATCTCGGAGCCGATCGGGTATACCAGATCGTTCTCACGGTGCTCGCAGCCTTCATGCCGGTGGGTTACCTCGCGCTCACGGGCCTCATCAACGTTGTCCGCGACGTCGACATTCCCGTCTGGCGGCCGATTCTCGCGGCTCTGGCCGTCCTCATGTTGCTCAATACTGGTGTCGCCTACAACGCGATCGGGGAGCCGGTTACCTCCGATATCTCGCTCGATTCGGACACCCATTCGCTTGCCTACACGGATGCGGAGATCAATGGCGGGGAATGGATCGACGGGACCAGCACCGCTGGACCGGTGATCTACACCGACAGCTACACCGGCGAGATGTTCCGATCGATCTTCCCGGAGAACTACTCGAACGCGAGCGTGAGGCAGGTGAAGGTCGACTGGCAGCCCGGCATCGAGTTCTCGGAAGGCTACGTCTACGTCCGTGATCGGTCCATCGTTGACGCCGATGAGTACGAGGGGACCGTTCCCCAGTACTACCTCACGGAATCGGAACGGACGGCCATCGAACAGTCAACGAACAAAGTGTACACCAGCGGCGAATCCGACGTGTTCCGGTATGACGGATCGGATAGCCAGCAGTTCGGACGGGAGGACACGTAGCTACGCGATCCGGTACATCCCCTGGCGCGCTTTCATCCAGAGACTGTTGTCATCGACGTTCTCGACGGTTTGATAGGTGAAGTACCGATCCGCAGTCGGCGTCCCTTCGACGCCCGCTGCCTCCACGACCCCAGTCACGCCCTCCCCCTCGAAGTAGCGGGTGGCGTTGGGACCAACCAAGGATCGATCGAAAACGTCGATGGTCGATCCTTCAACCGCCGTACTGGCGGCCTCGTCCGACGAGTAGCCCTCGATCTGGTTGTACGCAATAACGCTGTTGACCAGCTCCGAGCCGACGTCAAGCACGATCCCGTCTGCTCCGGAAGGGACTTGTACGAGGTTCTGCGAGACGATCGAGCGTCCGCTGGCGGTTATCTCGATGCCCGCCCGGCTGGAATCACCCTCGATCCGATTGTTCACGAGGCGGACTGCGGGAGCATCGATCCGAACACCGACGGTCGAACCTGATGCCGGATGGGTGTAGGTGTGATTTAGTGAGACGATTGCACTCTCCTCTTGAACGGCGATCTCGGTGTCGAACCCCGCGACGATGTTGTTTATCACCTTCGCATCGTTCATGTTCTCGATCCGGATTCCGACGCTCTCGCCGTCCGCTCCGGTCGTCGAAATGACGCGGTTGAAATTGATCCGCGGCTCGGTACTGCGCTCGTCGGGAGCGCAGTTGATCCCGTAGCGTGTCGCGAACAGGTCCGTATGCGATACACGACTCGAGTACCCACCCATACTGATCGCATCACCACCGTCTCCGGTGTTGACGAGTGCAATCCCGGATACCTGAACGTCGTTTTCCATCGTCTCAAGCAGCGGTCCCTCCGTTTCGGCGCGCAGACCATCGCCACCGATGGTATCGAGCGACTGCCGGTAGACCCCGCTCCCGAACAGGATGGTGTTCTGTGGGATGGTAATCGGGGTTTCCCCGGTGACGTCGATCTCACCGACGACCCGCACGATCGATTCGTTTTCGAGCGCTTGCTGGAGGTCGGATGCCGATGCGCCGCCGTTTTCCTCGTCCCCATTATCCTCGCCGATAACGCCCCCACCGTTCGAGCCGTCCCTCCCGACCAGCGTCGAAATACCGTATCCGGCAACGCCACCGGCTGCCATCGCCATCGCCTCCCGTCGCGGGACGCCCTCGTCGATCAAATCAGGAACCCGTCCCGAAGCGTGTTGGTCCAGTAGTTCGGTCAGCCGTTCGTCGATCCGACGATCGACGAGGCGTTCTAACCGCTCAGGCGTCATCCCCTCCTCTCGCTCCATACAGCGGCCTTCGTCCCGCCCGGATAAATATATTGTCTAAATGATACCAGTACTGTCGGTGGAGACGAAAGTGTATCCGGTTCATCGGGCGAATCGTGTTATATGATCACGATCATCATATGAGAGTCGGATCAGTATCTCTCCATCGGACAATAGCCGATGGATTAACCGATCGGAACGTCGTAGTGACTGTCATATTTATATCAATTGCTGCGGTAGTTCGGGACGATGCAAGACATCGTCGAGGAGCACGTCGGTTCGTCCTCGCTTTGGCAGGTTCCGGCCGATCTGATTGCCGTCGGACTGTGTGTGGTGGTCGTTTCTCTGACGGCGCTCCCGGTGGTCGAAGGGACTCCCTTTCGAACGGTAGTCCGGGTAGGATTCGTCGGGTTCGTGCCGGGCTACGCCCTCGTCGCTGCACTGTTTCCGCATGCAGCGACCGCTTCCGGCGCGGAGACAGCCCGGTTTCAGATCGGCCGCTTGGAACGGGCGGCGGTATCAATCGCCGCGAGTTGTGGGCTCTTATTGCTAGTCGGGAGGGGACTGTCCCTCCTCTCCGTCGCCGGGTCTTCAGTGGTGATCGGGATCCTCGGCGCGCTGACGATCGCCTTCGCCGCCATTGGAACGTTCCGTCGACTCGCTCTTCCGCCCGCCGAACGGTTCGGCCGTTCAGTCGAGTCGTGGCTCGACGATCTCGACTCCCGCCGACCGGTACGCTCAGGTGGACTACTCTCGTCGATCGTGATCGGTTTAGTGGTGCTATTCGTACTCAGCAGTGTCGCCTACGCGATGGTACCGGTACAGCCCAACGGCCATACCGAACTCTATCTCCTTCAAGACGGGGGGGACGGGCCCGTCTCAGAGGAGTATCCCGACGAGCTCACGGTCGGTGAGGAGCAATCGTTGATCGTCGGGGTCGGGAACGAGGAAGGAACGCAGACCTCCTACACCGTCGTCGTGCAGTTACAGGAAATCGAGACCGACGGCTCGCAAACCTCCGTCCAGTCGGTGAGCGAACTCGATCGGTTCGATGTCACGCTCAGGGACGGCGAGACCGTCGAGAACGAGCACGTCGTCACTCCCGACCGAGCCGGGGAGAACCTCCGGTTGACCTATCTACTCTACACCGGGGAGCCCCCAGACTCGCCCGACGGAAGCGAAGCCTACCGCAGCGCCTACATCTGGGTCGACGTCACCGAATCCGAGGGATAGCCGTCGGTCGGGACGCAATAGTGAAGTGCACTCGCAGTGACAATACGATCATGCCGAGGACGGATCCGGACCCGACGGTTTCGGTGGTCATTCCGTACAGTCCGGAACACACGCCCGAGCGGATGTTAACGGAGGCGAAGCGCTCGATCGACGAACAGGCTGTCCCAACGGAACCCATCGTCGTCGAGGATCCCGAAGGAAGCGGTCCGGCGGCGACCCGCAATCGCGGCATCGAGCGCGCCTCCACGCGCTACGTCGCCTTTCTCGACGCCGACGATCTCTGGAAGCCGGACAAACTCGAACGCCAACTGGAACAAATGAAGCGGACGGGTGCGGGCCTCTGTCTCGATGGCGACCCCTCGATGTCACGTGACGACTTCTTCTACGAACTGTTCGTCGGCGACCTCAACGAGGTGATGTCCTCGATCGTCCTCGACACCGAGCAGGTCGACGTGCGCTTCGAGGAGACGCTCGGTCGATGGGAGGACCACCTGTTCGCGCTCGAGGCTGCACGGGCGGGCGTCTGTCTCTGTCGCGAGACGTTCACCGTCCGATACCACGAGGCCAGCATGTCCGCGGATCGGATCGACGCGACCCACTACCTGACCGAGGGCAAGAAGTACGTCTCCTTGGCCAGCGATCGAGTTCCCGAAGTCAGGCCCTTTACGTACGTCTTCTACCGGCAGATGTACTTTGCAATGGGATACTACCTCCACCAGGACGAGGAGTACCGGCATGCGATGACGTACTTCGTTCGGTCGCTCCAGATCGGTATCTCGCCGCTGCCAGTCGTCGGTTTACTCGGGAGTACTGTCTTTCATCTCTTTTTCGATGTGTTGCTCGGATCGAACCAGTGAGTGTGTCGGTGTTCGGACCAACGACGGCATATAAATCATATAATTTTTTCAATTAATGCATATGTAGATGAATTATTCAGTAGACTATAATTGTCAGTACACCGTAATACAAGTGATGAAAATCGCATATATACTCTCGCAAAACAGCGGTGGGCTTCCCCATTATGCCGCTCAACTCTCGAATGCGGTCGCCAAACACGCCGACGTAACGGTACTCAAAGCCGAAGAGACGACCGCTGATGACGTCTTCACCGAGGACGTTCGGGTTCTCAATACGTTCAAGTCAATGAACATCTCGTTGCCGGAATTGCGCAAGTTCAACTTCGATATCCGACGCAATCTGAAGGCACTTGCGTCCTATAAGAACCTGCGGCTGATCGAAACGATCGATCCCGACATCGTTCACGATCCAACGGGCCTGTTTCCCCAAGTGAAATTCTACGCGAACCGCTACCGACTCGACGAGAAATACCCCTTCATAGTGACACATCACGAGATATCGGTCGAGCGAGTCCCCCTCTCGCGCCCGCCGGACGCCCTCGAAGGGATCGTCGATGCGTTGATCTCCGATCTCGACATTCGGCATTCGATCGTCCACACCGAGAACCAGCGGACGGTCCTTCGAAACCGCATCCCGGACTCGGAGGCGGTATCGGTTATTCCGCATGGAGTCAACGATATGTTCGGTGATTACGACTACGAGGAGTTGCCCGAGGAGGACCACACCGTGCTCTTTTTCGGACACATCATCCCTGCGAAGGGGATCGATACGCTGGTGAAAGCGATTCCGCTCGTCCGCAAGCAGGTGCCCGACGTCACCCTCGTCATCGCCGGCAACGGGCGGCTGGGTAAACGCTCGCGTGAGATCATCGACCGGCATCCCGAGAACTTCGAGGTTCACGACCACTTCATCCCGAACGATCGGGTCGGGGAGTTCTTCT
Source organism: Halalkalicoccus subterraneus (assembly GCF_003697815.1). Taxonomy (NCBI): domain Archaea; kingdom Methanobacteriati; phylum Methanobacteriota; class Halobacteria; order Halobacteriales; family Halalkalicoccaceae; genus Halalkalicoccus; species Halalkalicoccus subterraneus. Next base: position 55,150 of record NZ_RDQG01000025.1, read on the forward strand.
CGCGGGCCGCACTCGTCGCCGTCCCCTACAGACGACAGAAGGGCGGAACGAAGGGACACAGCGGTACGCTCGCGACCGCGTTCTCCTTCGGCAAGCCCGTCGTCGCATCGACCGCAGGGGAGTTCTCGAAACTGGTGGGCGAATCAGGCTGTGGCGAGGTCGTTCCGCCGGAGAACCCGGAGGCGCTTGCCGGAGTGATCGCGGACCTGCTCGAAAATCCCGAGAAACGGGCCCGAATGAGCGAGCAGAGTACGAAACAGGCCGAACGCCTCTCGTGGAATACGATCGCCGAACGGTATCTCGATCTCTACGAGGACGTCCTCGACGAGCACTGATCAAAGACTGATGTTGCGCCGGATCGGTGGGCCGATCAGCTCCGTGACCTTCAACGGGAGGCGCTCCCAGACGTCCTTGAGGCGGTCGTACTTCTCGTCGTCAGGATCCGGAAGCGTCGTCGATTCGTCCGGAAAGTAGTGGTAGTCATCGAACCGGATCTTTGTACCGCCCCAGCTCTTCTTGAAGTTATAGACGCCGGTCTCCTCGCGAGTTCGCCCGAGCGTGTACGTATCGTAGCCCGCCTCGCAGGCGTGCTCGATACCGTTCCACAGCAGGAAACTCCCGCCTTGCAGGTCACGGTACTCGTAATCGGTGATCCCACCCCAGTCGAAACAGCGGTCCCCGTACAGGAAGCGGATCTGACCGTTGATTAGGTGACCGTCCATGAGTGCGAGTTCGACCACCATGTGCTCGCCGAGAGCGTCCCAGAGACGGACGAAAAACGAGAACGAATGGGGGGGACTACCGAAATCTCGCATGTTCTCCAGATAGAGGTCGTAGTACCGCCGTAGATCCGTCTTCGAGGTCGCCCGCCGATACTCGACTCCGTTCTTTCGAGCCTTCCGGATATGGGTACGGTTCGAGCCGTCGAGCGAGTCCCACACCGCCTCCGCGCCGTCCGTCAACGGAATCTCGAACGTGACGAACCGGTTTTCCTTCTCGAAGCCGGGCGGATCGCCGAGGTCCCGCCCCCGAAGGCTGACGAACTCGACACCGAGTTCGTCGGCGAGGTCACGAACCGGTTCGAGCAGGAGGTGAATGGCGTCTTCGGGTGTGTCCCGAGCGCTCACGACCGATCCATACGCACTGTATGGCATCGAAACGAGTTGATCACCGAACAATCGACTCCTCATGTAGACGAGGGGAAGACAGGCGAGCAACTCCCCGTTCTCTTCGACCCCGAGGAAGTAGGTCCGGTGACCACAGGACTCACACAGTTTTCCCCACGCCCAACTGTCGAACACCGGTCCGCCGTTTCCTTCCACGAACGTTTCCCATCGATCCGTATCTGTCACTCTAACGACCTTCATCGTCTTTGGAATGTACTGTCCTCGTATAAATACGCTATTGTTGTCAGTTCTCTCATCAGTCTCTCCATCAGGTCAGCGTCTGAAGCCCGTCTTCAAGCGTGATCGTCGGCTCGTACCCCAGCCGACTACGAGCCTTCTCGGTTTTCGCACAACTACGGTCAATATCCCCGGTTCGACCCTCGATGTGGACGATCTCCGAGTCCGAGCCGGTGACGCTTTTGATCGTGTGGGCGAGTTCGGTTATCGTGACGGTTTTGCCCGTGGCGACGTTGTAGGCTTCGCCGACCGCGTCGGTCTCCATCGCTCGGAGATTCGCCTGCACGACGTCCGAGACGTGGACGAAATCCCGCGTCTGAGTCCCGTCACCGTGGACCGTGATCGGTTCGTCGTTTCGTGCCTGTTCGAGAAACGTGCTGATGACGCCGCTGTAGTCGCCGGCCGTCTGTCGCGGGCCGTAGACGTTGAAATATCGGAGCGCGACCGTCGGCAGGTCGTAGAGGTCGTTGTAGACGCGGGCGTACTGGTCGATGCTCAGTTTCTCGACGCCGTAGGGCGATTCGGGTGTTTTCGGTGCCGATTCCTCGATCGGCACCGACTCGGGCTGGCCGTAGATCGCCGCGCTCGAAGCGAGAACACACCGAGTGTCGTGTTGCCGTGCGGCCTCCAGCAGCGAGAGGGTCCCGTCGACGTTGACCGCGTGACTTCCGATCGGGTCCTCGATCGAGCGGTCGACGCTGACGCTCGCGGCCTCGTGGAAGACCACGTCGGCGGTCCCAACGGCCTTTTTGAGACGGCGCTCGTCACGGATGTTCCCCTCAATAACGGTCGCGGAGGAATGGACGTTCGAACGACGGCCGCTCGAGAAGTCATCGAGGACGGCGACGTCGTGCTCCGTGGCGAGCGCGTCGACAAGGTGGCTCCCGATGAACCCGGCTCCCCCAGTAACAAGTACGTTCACGGACGGATAATAACGTCAGCAAAGAAAAAACTATGTATTGTTGATGGATATGTACTGAACTGGTGTTGAAAAATCATACTCTTGGTATTAAACTAACAGTATCGGATGAGGACACCGGGCGAACCAACAGCGGCCGACACGTCCAGAAACGATCCGGGTTTTGAGCCGTCAGTCGTCGAAGACGGTCGTAACGAACACGTCGTCGTCCTCGCGGACGAGCCGCTCGGTTCCGTCGTGATCGGTGAGATCGCCCGCCGCGAGTTCCTCGTGGCGCTGTTCGATCACTTCGGGGGCGACCTTCTCGGTCACCTCGAACGTCGCGACCGGGCTGACGATACCCCACAGCGCCCCGATCGAATGGGCCACGAACGCGATCGGCGTCGCGACGACGAAGACGGGCCACAGGATCGGGTGTTTGCGGTAGCCGAGCAGACCGACACCCATGTAGACGAACAGCATGCCGAACAGTGCCAGCGAGATCGGACGGTACCACCCCATCGTCGGGACCGTCGCCGGGAACAGCGCCGCAGCGAACACGAGAAGCGGGACCAGCGGCGAGAACGCCCACGCGATGATGCGGGTGAAATACAGCGGCCGGTATCGCAGCGGGAGCAGCCCGCCGTCGGCGAGCGTCCCGGAGATCCAGCGACGGCGCTGTCTGATCATCGCCCGGATGGAAGGGGGTGCCTGGTTTCTGAACCGCGAGTCGACGACGGCAAAGGAGATCGACTCGGCGTCGGCCGCACGCCAGATGAAGTTCGTGTCCTCGGTGATCGTCGAGACGTCCCAGGTCACCCGCTCTTCGAGGGAGGCACGGACCGCGACGCCGCCGCCCCACGCGTACAGCGGGTATCGCAGCCGGTGAAAGCCGAACTGCTCGAACTGGTAGCCGACGCGAAACACCTCACAGAGATACGTCACCCGCGAGCCGGTGTAGATCGGCTTCTCGGTGAACTGGATCACGTCCGCGTCGGGAAGCCCCGAAAAGCCGGCCATAACGGTGTCCTCGTCCAGATACAGCACGTACTCCCTGCTGCAGGGGACCGTTTGACGCGCCCACTCGACGGCCCGACCCTTGTTAGTTGCGTCACACTCGAACCCGTCGGGGACGACGTGGACGGCGGCCCCGTCGATCGAGATCGGCGCCTCGGCGATCACGTGGACGTCATCGATGGCCTCAGGGACGGCGTTGACGGTCGCCTGGACCACGGACTCGGCGTCGATAGTCAGGATCCGCACCTGGATCTCATCGAACCCTCACTCGGCCTCGTCGGGATCGACGGCATACCCGCGCGCGAGGACGACCGTCTCGACGAGCCACCAGACCGCAGAGAGCCCGTACAGCGCCAGCGCGATCCACAGCGAGAGGACGACCAACGCGAGGACCGGAGCCCCGAGGAAGAAATCAGTCATTAACGTGACGTGTTAGTTTCGATCTATATAAAAATTCGTGTGGGCTTCGAGGAGGATCGTCGCCCGGTGAACGGACCGACGGGGAGACACCCTTTTGAGGCGAGATCCCGTCGGGGCGGACAACGTCGATCGATGTGGAGTTCCCGGCGGCGCGCGCTTCGGACGATGGGGATCGTCGCAAGCAGCGGCCTCGCCGGCTGTCAGGGGTTCGGGCGGGATCACAGGATGCTCGTCGGCGTCTTCCCCGGCGAAGGGGACCCCCAAGAGCAGATCCGCTCGCTCGGCCGTCACGAGGAGTGGCTCTCGATGCGGCCCCCAGTCGTGACGCTGTTTACCGGGACGGACCTCACTGAGCGATGGACCCGCGAGCGGATCGAGCGGGCGATGACCGCCGTCTGGGAACGTGGACAGATCCCCCTGCTCACGTGGGAGCCGTTCGTGTCGGACGGCCCAGAGGGTCCCCTCGAACGGCGAATCCACGAGGGACGCTACGACGGCCTGCTCGGAGAGTGGACGGACCTGCTCGAGTCGTGGGTCTTTTCCGGCGACCAGCGGCGGCGCTTTTACTTCCGACCAGCCCACGAGATGAACGGCGACTGGTATCCGTGGGCGACCGTCCACCCCGACGCCACTCCGGAAGACTACGTGCGGATGTGGCGGACGCTCCACGATCGGCTGGGCGAGACGGCCCTGAAGCCGACGCACGTTCAGTGGATCTGGTCGCCCAACTGGGAGGACGTCGGCGGCCACGCCGCCGAGGAGTACTACCCCGGCGACGAGTACGTCGACTGGCTCGGCGTCGACGGCTACAACTGGGGGGCCAGCCAGGAGTGGTCCACGTGGCGATCAGCCCGGGAGGTCTTCGAGCCGATGATCGACCGGTTGCGGGCGCTCGCCGGCAACGACGCCCCGCTTTCGATCCCCGAATACGGGAGTTCCTCGGCGGTCGAAGGCGGGTTCGACCCCGAGCGAAAGGACGAGTGGATCGCCGAGACGTTCGACTTCTTCGCCGACGCGGACGTCCGGATGGCGAACTGGTTCGACTTCGACAAGGAGACGGACTGGGCGGTGTTCGACGGCGTGCGCGGGACGGCGACCGTACGGATCGACGGCGAGGACCGGCCGACGTACGACGGCTACCGGAACGCAGTCACGGAGTCGATCGACACGACCGAGCCCGAGGACCCGCGGGTGCTCACCGACGACCAGTTCGCGGGTCGGCGGTAGTCGGCATTCTCCTTCGAGGTGGTGATCTGAATGGCGTATCCAAATACTGATTACAATCAAGGAAGAGGACCATCACAATGAACATCGCAGTCGTCGGCAGCGGCTACGTCGGGACGACGATCGCCGCCTGTTTCGCCGATCTGGGCCATCAGGTGACGGCGCTCGACATCGACGAGGAGGTCGTCGAGCGGCTCAACAGGGGGGAGGCACCGATACACGAACCGGGGCTGGAGGAACTCCTCGAGGAGTACGCCGGCAAACGTCTGCAAGCGACCACCGACTACGAAGCGATTCGGGAGTGTGACGTGATCTTCCTCGCGTTGCCGACGCCTTCTCGGGAGGACGGATCGATCGACGCTTCAATCATCGAAACGGGGGCGCGCTCGGTCGGAAAAGCGCTCGCGGGCGGCGATCGCGAACACCTCGTCGTCGTCAAGAGTACGGTCATTCCCGGAACCACGGAGGAAACGCTGATCCCGGCGATCGAGGACGGCGCCGGCGAGGCCGTCGGCGAGCGGATCCGGATCGGGATGAACCCCGAGTTCCTCCGGGAGGGCTCGGCGGTGACGGACTTCCTCGAACCGGACAAGGTGGTGCTCGGCGCCGCCGACGAGTGGGGCCGCGAGCGGCTCTTCGAGGTGTTCGAGCCCCTGATCGAGCGGGCCGACCCGGCCGTCGTCGAGGCCACGATCCGGGAGGCGGAGATGATCAAGTACGCGAACAACGCGTTTCTGGCCTCGAAGATCAGCCTGATCAACGAGATCGGGAACATCTGCAAGGAGTTCGGGATCGACGCCTATCGGGTCGCCGACGCGATCGGGCTCGACGACCGAATCGGCGAGCAGTTCCTCCGCTCGGGCGTCGGCTGGGGTGGCTCGTGTTTCCCCAAGGACGTCGATGCCCTGCGCGCTGCGGCCCGGCAGGTCGGCTACGAGCCCGAACTGCTCGATTCAGTCGTCGCAGTCAACGACCACCAACCCGAGCGGATGCTCGAACTGCTCGATCGACACGTCGACGTCGAGGGCGCGCGGATCGCCGTCCTCGGGCTGGCGTTCAAACCCGGCACCGACGACATCCGCAACTCGCGGGCGATCCCCGTCATTGAAGGGCTGGCAGAACGCGGGGCCGAGGTCGTCGCCTACGACCCGGTCGCGACCGGGAACATGCGCGAACGGTTCCCCGAGGTCGAGTACGCCGACTCAGCCGCCGAGGCGCTGTCGGACGCCGACGGCACGCTCGTCGTGACCGACTGGGACGAGTTCGCCGCCCTCGAAGAGGCGTTCGAGACGATGGCCACGCCGGTCGTCATCGACGGCCGGCGGATCGTCGAGCCGACCCCGGCGATCACCTACGAGGGGCTGACCTGGTAAGCGCCGGTAGAGAAATGTAATTGGTTGTAAATTCTGAATGGAATATAAATAGCGGCGGGGTTCGCAAGTGAAGGGATCATAGGGATCGCGTTCATACTCGTAGGGGTGGGTCGAGAGTACGTCTGCACGGAGTGTAAGTGGTCGGCGCGGGAAGGGACGATCGACTCGCGCTCGCCGATGGAACGGGCGATCGATCACCACATCGAATCCGACCACCACGTCGAGCGGGTCGGGAACGTGGCCGACTTCCGCGTGCGGGGATCGAGGTTTCACAGGTAGGGACCACAGCGAACCCGCGCCAACGAGGTCTATATCCGTCTTCGGGTACAACCGGGGCCCATGGCTACTATCGCCGAAATTCGTATCCCGGCAGACGAATTCGCACTGAGTTATACGCTCGATACGCTCGACGAGGTCAACTTCGAGATCGAGCGGATCGTTGCCCACGATCCCGAGCACATCATGCCGTACGTCTGGTCGACGGGCGCGGATCCCGACACGCTCGAAGCGACGCTGGAGGACGATCCCAGCATCGACACGGTCGAGCAGATCGCCGACCTGGGCGAAGAAGCGCTCTACCAGATGGAGTGGATCGACTCCATCGAGACGCTGATCCACATCCTCATCGAGGAGGAGGGGACGATCCTCGCGTCCGAGGGACGACAGGACGGCTGGTTCATACGGATCCTCTTTCCCGACCGGGATGCCCTCTCGCGGACCTACGATTTCTGCGAGGAGAACGACCTCTCGATCGACATCCAGCGGATCTACAACGTCGACCGGGGCAAGCAGGGCCGGTTCGGGCTGACCGACGAGCAGGAGAACACGATCGCGGCGGCCTACGAGTACGGCTACTACGACGTCCCGCGGAACGTCTCGCTGTCGGACTTCGCGAGCGAACTCGACATCTCACATCAGGCACTCTCCGAACGGCTGCGTCGCGGGCATAAGACCCTGGTCGAGAACACAGTCATCGTCGGCCGGGGCGGCGAGGAGGGATGAGGACCGTCCGGATGGTGATCGACCGAACGGGCAAACGGCCATTTAAGTGGTTCTCGCGATAAGGAGTAGATACGACGGGAAGCCCGGTTCTGCCGACGGTGTCACAGCGTTCAGCCGTGGCTCTCGCCCTCGAATCCGGGATCGACTTCGTCCAGTCGCCGTGACAGGTGGTCGAGGGATTGAACTACGGTCGGCTCCAACGGGACGGCAATGGGCTCCGACGCCGACCCCGAACCCGAACCGTCCGCGGAACACGGGTGGGAAAGCGGGTTCGACGGCGCGGAGTGGATCGATACCCGGTCGGGATCGGGATCGTTGACGCGCGCGGAAGCACAGCGGGACGGACTCGTCCGCCGCTGGGACGTCCTGACGCCGAGCGCGACGATCATCGGGCGCGCCGACTCGCCCGAAAACGACCTCTCGGAGAACGTCCGGCGACTCCACGACGAACAACACCCGGCGACGAAGGGCCATAGCACCCGCACGCACTACCTCGACCGACTGCGAACGACCCATGCACTCTGTAACGCGCTCGATCTCACGCCCTGGCAGCGCGACCGTGCCCTCGGCGTGATGGAGGACCTCGACCTCACCGCCTTCGGGAGCCAGCGGGCGATCCCGAAGGTCGCGCTCGTGGTGATCCGCCATATCGTCGACGTCGAACGCCGGAGCTACCTCGGGCTGGACGACCTCGACGCGAGGGCGATCACCGAATCGCGCCTCGAGGAGCTGTTCGGCCAGTACAAGGCAAACGACATCACTGACGAGCCGGCGTTCCGCCGACTCGCGGCCCAGCACGACCTCGATACGACGAGCCTCAACCGGCTCAGGCGCACGTTGAAGACGCAACTCGGGGAAGGGATCGGCGCGACTCCCTACGGCCGCAACCCGCATCGAGATCCCAACCTGCCGAGCGTGCGGGACGCGAACGAGACGCCGGACGAACCCAACGAACGAAACCCAAACGAGTAGCGCCCGTCAAACGAACGGCATTCGGCGACCCGGTGCGGTGTTGCAGACCGCTCCAATGGCAGGGGAACCGTTCAAGCGCGAACGGGATCGAATTCGTCCGTCATCCCTCGAAATCGTCTTCAACGGCGTTAGATGCGTCGGCCCAGCGACCCCGCTCATCGCGAAGTGAGAAACGTGTGATGGCCGCGGCGGGCCAGGACGGACAGTCCGGGCTCGCCACGGCCATAAAGTGGGAGCGGGCCGTTCGGTGGGTGGTTCGGACCCGAACGGCCTGAGCCATGGAAGTTGACAACCACAATACCCTCATACTGTACCACCCGGAGGGTACCGTAACCGACGGAGCGTTGTTGTATAGTTATTGATGCGTTAACCGATTTCGGATCGGGTCACGGGTGGAGTGAGGGAATCGCATCACCCCGATCGCTCGTCGAGCAGCCGAACGATCCCCGCGACAGCGCCCGCAACGAGTGCCGGCCAGCGGTCGGTACTCAGGTAGAGGCTCGGCGTCGGCGGCGCGTACTGGGTCAGCGGCCAGAGGATCGAATACGAGTGCCCCGAGAGGCTGACGAGAAAGAGGTCGATAGCGTGGTGGGTCGCCACCCCCAGAGCCAGCACCGAGAACACCCGGGTGCGATAGCGCGGGGCGACCAGCAGCGAGCCGATCGCGACGGCGAGGAGCGAACCGCTGAGAAAGTGCAGCGGGCTCCACGAGAAGGGGATTCCGAGAAGGGCTTCGACGGTGTGTTCGCTGATGAGGAGCTCGAACCGGTTGAGATCGGGGACGAACGATCCGATCATGGCGAGCGTCTTGTACTGTGGCGTGATCCACGACCAGCGCCACGAGAGCAGCGTCGCGAGCGCGTAGGCGATCAGTACGTGGGAGAGCCACTCGGCCATCAGTTCCACCCCCGAAGTCCCAGCGGAGTTTTCCGCTGGACGAACGCCCACTCGTCGGTGTCGATGCGCCAGCCACGGATGAAGCGGACGAGCGTCCACGTACCGCCGAGCAACGAGACGACGTACATGTAGCTCGATTCCCAGGGTTCACGAACCAGCGTCCGCTGGGCGGCGATCGACGTATCGGACTCGACGGTACCGAAAACCCGCAACTCTTCACCCTCGGCGACCGGCTCGTTGACGTTCGTGACCCGGAGTTCGAGCGGGTCACCGGTCGGGTTCTCGACGGCGATCACGACGGGATCGACGGCGACGACCGCGCCGGAGAGTTCGACCTGCTGGCCAATGGCATCGTCCGGGTCCTCGATCAGGAGCCGTTCGTTCGGGTAGTCGTTTCGCGTCGGGTCGGCCGTCGTCGCACCGTAACCGACGAAGAGGGCTCCGAGCACACAACAGAGGGTGATCACGGCGAGCACCCGTGCGGGCGGCGAATCGAGCATCAGTACAGTCGAATCCGGCCGGACGGGAGAACGTTCCGCTTGGCCCGAAGCGCGTTCCCGTCGCGCTGGTAGACGAATGGTGGTATGACTACCATACGCGAAATTCAACGAGCGCCTTTCCTGCAGTGAACGTCTCCATCCCGATGTTCGGAATTGGATATATATCAGAGCATATTGTATTAATTTCAACCACACGAAGACGATCTACATCAACATGGGACTCGTGACGGTGCTGTACACGCTAAGACAGGGACGCCGTACCCACGCGACGACCAGCCCGAGCGTGCCGACGGCAGTTATCTCGACGACGAGTACCCGGGTCAGTTCGAGTTCACCGATGCCGATCCCGGAGTCGACGGTGTCGACGCGGTTCGTGGTTGGCCGTGCGTCCGACCGGTGTTAGACCCCTAGGCACTCGATTCACGGGCGAAACGCCGACGGAATCGAGAGACGGGAGGTCACTCCTCGTGGGGCAGGCGAAGCGTGAGCAGCGTGATGAGGGCAACGAGCCCCGCGAGGACGGCGTAACCCTCGTCGAAGTATCCTCGCTGGGCCACGGCGCCGAACAGCACCGGCCCCATCGCCCCCATCATCGAGGCGAACGACCGAACCGCGCCGAGTCCGGTGCCCTGGATCTCCTCGGGGATCGTATCCGAGAGGTACGACTGGGTGATCGCCCCCGAGCCGAGCATCGTACTGACGAGTACGGTGACGACGACCAGCGAAGCGATGCTCTCGACGACCGGCAGCAGCGAGAACCCGACGATCGCCCCGGCGAGGACGACCGGCAGCGAGCGGCGGATCCCGATCCGATCGTAGGCCGTGCCGGCCGCGGGTTTGGCGACGATCCCGACCGCGAAAAACAGACCGAACAGCGTGCTCGAAACCGCCGGAGAGAGCCCCTTCTCCTGGATCAAATAGGTGGGATAGAACGCCGAGAACGTCTGGAGGATCCCGATATAGAGAAAGAGGATCACGGCCATGAACAGCAGTGTTGGGTCGCGAAGCTCCGCGAGCACGCTCCGCGCGCCGGCGATCGAGAACCCGCCGTTTTCCTCGGTCGCGCCGTCCGCGGCCGCCGGCAGGGTCAGCCAGATGGTAACGCCGACCGCCACCAGAACGGGAATGACCAACCCGAGGCCGACCTGCCAAGTCAGCACGCCCGCGATCGCGCCGGCGACCGGCGGGAGGACCGTCTGGCCGGTGTCGCCCGCCGCCATCGTGATGCCCAGTGCCCGCCCGATCCGCTTTGGATACAGCTCCGAGAGGGCGGTGATCCGGGCGACGGGGTACAGCGACAGCCCCAGCCCGAACAGCCCGGTCGCGGCGAACAGCGCGACCGCCGTGGGGGCGAGGACGACCAGGAGCAGGCCGGTCGTGGCGATTCCCACGCTCGCGGTCATCACCGCCCGCTCGCCGCGCCGGTCGGCCAACACGCCCCCGGGAACCTGGCCGATCGCGTAGCCGAGCCAGATGAGCGTCACCAGAAAGCCGGCGGTGGTGAGCGTCAGGTCGAAGTCCGCGCTGAGCGACGGGAGCAACACCGGGAAGATCATCCGCGTGCCGTTGAGCAGTCCCCACCCGAGCGCGATTACGATCAGCAGCTTGCCCCTGCCGCCCGCCCAGAGCCCGCTTGCCTCCCGCCGGAGGGATGCCAGTCGATCCATCGCGAGTCCCTAGGCGGGAGTCGAGTCGGGGGGAATAACCCTTTCCTGTCCACCCTCGTCTGCCGGTTTCTCAGCCCAGATACCGCCATCCAGGGCGTCCCATAGCGGTACGGCTTCCCACCCCTCTCCCTTGTTTAGGTCTGCCTAATAATCGAAACGACTTTATATATTTAGGCAAGCCTAAATCCATGGAATGCAAACTGGCGTGCCCCGGAGGAACGACGCGGCGTGAGTACCTGGCGTACGGCGGCGCGGTCGTCGGTGGCAGTCTGCTCGCGGGCTGTATGGGCGAAACGAGCGAGGCGGACGAGGGGTCCGCAGGAAGCACCGGGAACGGGGATTCGTACACGGTGACGATGTCTCCCACCGGCGAGGTCACGTTCGACGCACCGCCCGAGAGCGTGTTCACGCGGCTGACCCACCATGCCGGCATGGCGTTCGCCCTCGGGCGCGGCAACGGGGTTAACGCGATGCACGCGCCTGCACACTACGACGCGCTGTGGAACCAGTTCGTCGAGCGCCTCCCCGGCGTCTCGCTCGACTGGTCGGGGGTGTACTCCTCGTGGGAGCCCGAAAAGGAAGCGCTGTACGAACTCGACAGTGACGTTCATCTCGCGGATCCAGCGGGGGTCGCGCGGGACACCGGCTGGAGCCGGGACGACTTCGACGAGATCGCCGAGAACGTCGGCCCCTGGTTCGGCAACTCGCTGAGCGATCTCCACCAGGAGCCTCCCGAGGAGTGGGCGGACGGCTACGAGTACTACACGCTGTGGGAGCAGTTCGAGCTCGTCGCGGAGGCGTTTCAGGAGCAGGCCCGATACCGGGAGCTCGCGGCGATCCGCGAGGAGGTGCTCGGGGCCGTCGAGGCGGATCTCCCGCTGGCCGACGAGCGCCCGACGCTCGCGCTGGTCGGCCTGAGCGATATCGAGGAGATCTACGTCTACGCCACCGATGCGCCCGGGTTTCTGTCGTCTCACCTCCGTCCGTTCGAGCCCGACGACGCGTTCGACGGTGCGGTCACCACCAACGCCCAAGTGGACATGGAGGCGCTGCTGGAGGCGGATCCCGACGTGATCCTCGCGCTCGGTGGGATGGCTCCGGAGACGGAGATGGCGACGATCCGGGACGACCTGCGTGATCACCCGGTCGCCCGCGAGATCGCCGCGGTCGAGAACGACCGCATCTACGCCCAGGGCGCACGGTACCAGGGCCCGGTTCTCAACCTGTTTCAGATCGAGATGGTCGCGAAACAGCTCTACCCCGAGCGGTTCGGCGCGTGGCCGGTCTACGAGAGCGGTCCCTACCCCGAGATCCCACGTGACGAACAGCTGTTCGACCGTGAGCGAGTCGCGGAGATCATCAACGGGGAGATCTGATGGCTGGCGAAGTCCACATCCGATGCGGGTCGCCGACACGGCGCGAGTACATGGTATACGGTAGTGCAGTCGTCGGCAGTGGTTTGCTTGCGGGGTGTACGAGCGATACGGACGGAAGTACGACCGCGAGCGGTGACGGGGGGACGGACGATTCCTCGTACTCGGTGACGATGGAGCCGGTCGGGACCGTCGAGTTCGACTCCGTTCCCGAAACGTGGATCCCCTACACCGGGGACTACGCCGACATGGGCGTCGCGCTCGGGCAGGGCGACGGCCTGTCGGCCATCGGCGTCAGTGCCCGGTTCGGCTCGCACCTCTACGAGGAGCTACCCGGCGTTTCGGTCGATCAGGACGGGATCACGGAGCTGTATCAGGACGGTACGGGCAAGGAGATATTCTACGAACTCGACGCCGACGTCCACGTCATCGACCCGAACTTCATGGTCAACCGGCTGCAGTGGGACGAGGCGGACGTCGAGGAGATCCGCGAGAACGTCGCCCCGTTTTTCGGCAACACGGTCTTCTCGCAGGTGTACGACTGGCACGACTACGAGTACTACACGCTCTACGAGGCCTTCGAGAAGCTCGCGGCGGTGTTCCAGCAACGGGAACGCTACACGGCCTTCGAGGAGTATCACGACGAAGTGCTCGCCGATGTCCAGTCACGCCTCCCCGATGAGACGCCGAATATCGCGGTGCTGTACCCCGAGGGTGTCCCGCCGGAGGCGTTCTACCCGTATCTGATCGGATCGGGAACACAGTCGAAACACTGGAACGACCTGAACGTCGGGGACGCGCTGGCACAACACGACATCACGGACGCGCAGGCCGGCAACGGCGGCACCATCGATTACGAGACCCTCTTGGAGATCGATCCGGACGTCCTCGCGATCAGACTGCAGGGCGAGATCACCGACGAGTACTTCGAAGAAGAGATCGCCTCACACCTCCGAAACCACGACGTCGCGAGCGATCTGCAGGCGGTCGAAAACGACCGTATCGTCTACGGTGGGTTGACCTACCAAGGTCCGATCATCCACCTCTTCCAGCTCGAACGGGCTGCACAAGGACTTTATCCCGAGGAATTCGCCGGAAGCGAGTTGTTCGATCGCCAGCGGGTCGCCGACATCGTCACGGGGAAGTTCTGACCGTGAGCGAACACGACGTCACCCCTCGGACATCGGGCGACGGAGCGTCGAACCGGGCGTCCCCCGTGCCCTCCACGGGAATGGGCGCCAGAGTGTGGGCCATCGCGTATCGCTACCGCGACCCGGCGGATTACGGAATCCCGACGCTTCCGGGGTGGACGGTCAGCCGGACGGAAAACGGCGGTATCGCGTTCCACGCCACCGACGGAGAGCCGTTTATCCGAGCCGACAGACCGGTATCGATCCGACGATGAGTAGTACCGACGCCACCGCAGAGCGCACCGCGTTCGAGTACGACGTCGTCATCGTCGGCGGCGGTCCTGCGGGCTGTTCGGCGGGCGTGTTTACCGCCCGATACGGGCTCGAAACGGCGATCTTCGACCGTGGGAACTCCTCGATTCGACGATGTGCGCACCTCGGGAACTACCTCGGCTTCCCCGCGGGGATCGATGTCGAGACCTTCTACGGGCTGATCCACGATCACGCCGAGGAAGCCGGCTGTACGGTCATCGCGGACATGGTCGAGTCCGTCGAGCGAACCGACGGCGGCGGATTCCTGATCGAGACACAGGACGGCAGAACGGTCAGGACCGAACGCGTCGTCGCGGCCGCGAGATACGACGCGGAGTACCTCCGACCGCTCGGCGACGGGAAAGCGATGTTCGAGACGCACGAGCACGGCGGGGAGACACACGAACAGTTCGACCGCGAGTATCCGAACGAGGACGGAACGACGCCGATCGACGGAGTGTACGTGGCAGCACCGGCGACGGACGCGGAAGCGCAAGCGATCACGTCGGCTGGTCACGGTGCGCGCGTCGGCAGGACGGTTCTCGCGGACGTCAGACGTGATCGCGGGTTCCCCGACACCATCGCCGAACAGTACGACTGGATCCGCAGGGAGTCGGACCTGAGTGGCGAGTGGGCCGACCGGGGGCGGTGGCGCGAGTGGTTCGACGAACGGGTTCCGGACGATCACGACCTCGACGAGGAACGGTTCCTCGACCTCCGCGAGCGGGAACTCGACCGGAAGTTCGACGCCTATCTCTCCACTAGCGAGATCGAACGACGGACCGAGCGCGCTCAGAGACGGCTCCTCGACCATCTCGATGACGAGCTCGTTCTCGAAACCGCGCGCGAAATCGAAGCCGAACGGGAGAGACGGGAAGCGAACGAATAACTCCCCAGCGGGAGTCAAAGAGCAGTAGTTGTCTCCACGGGCCACGAACAGTGGACAGCAACCCGTATCTGTGGTCTTTTCCGTCTTCGGGGGCTACGGATCGCTATGGGAATCGAACCCGGCGATCAGGCGACGATCGAGTACACCGGACGACTGACTGACGAGGAGGGGACGGTCTTCGATACGTCCCACGAGGAAGTCGCCGAGGAATCCGGGCTGGCCGAATCCCAGCCCGAGCGAGAGTACGAACCACTGACCGTCGAGCCCGGCGCGGGCCAGCTCATCGAAGGGTTCGACGAGGGGCTTATCGGGCTCGAGGAGGGCGACACCGAGACGATCACCGTTCCCCCGGAGAAGGGCTACGGCGCGGAGGACGAGGAGCAGGTCATCGAACAGGAGCGCGACGGGTTCGACGAGATGCTCGGCCAGCCCCCCGAGGAGGGGATGATGATCCAGACCGAACAACAGCAGGTCGGGGAGATCGTCGACGTCACCGAGGACGTCGTCCGGATCGACTTCAACCACGAGCTCGCCGGCGAGACCCTCGAGTTCGACGTCGAAGTCGTCTCGATCGACTGAGAGCGAGCCACACGACGTGAACGGCGGAACCGGAACGGTCGGTTTTTACCTCGCTACGGGCAGAGGTGAAGTATGAACGACGCACCCGAGCTCGGCGAGCTCGTTCCGCCGGATCGAACGCTGATGGGTCCCGGTCCAAGCGACGTCCACCCGCGCGTGCTCCGCTCGATGGCGACGCCGCTGGTGGGGTATCTCGACGACTACTGCGTCGAGATCATGAACGACATCCAGGAGGGGCTTCGCTATCTCTTCGAAACCGACAACGAACACACGCTGGCGGTCAGCGGCACCGGTTCGGCCGCGATGGAGACCGCCTTCGCGAACCTCGTCGAACCCGGTGAGACGGTTCTGGTCCCCGATAACGGCTACTTCGGGGCGCGCATGGGCGAGATCGCGGAGCGCGCCGGCGGCGAGATCCACACGGTAAGCGCGCCGTGGGGCGAGCCGCTGGATCCCGCGGACGTCGAGGCGGCCTTCGACGAACACTCCCCGACCGTCTTCGGGTTCGTCCACGGCGAGACCTCGACGGGTGTCCGACAGACGAACGTCCCGGAGCTGACCGAGATCGCCCACGCGAACGACGCCTACACGATCGCGGATACCGTCGCCTCGCTCGGTGGCGTGGAGTTCCGGACCGACGGGTGGGACGTCGACGTCGTGTATTCGGGCTCCCAGAAGTGTCTCTCGGCGCCACCGGGTGCCAGCCCGATCACGTTCACCGATCGCGCGATGGAGAAGGTTCACGCCCGCGAGGAGCCCGTCCGGTCGTGGTATCTCGACCTCGAAGGCGTCTGGGAGTACTGGGGCGACGAGCGAAACTACCATCACACCGCCCCAGTTTCGACGCTGTACGCGCTGCGCGAGGCGCTGCGACTGCTCGCCGAGGAGGGGCTCGAAGCGACGTGGGACCGCCACGAGCGCGTCGCGGGCGCGCTCGCGTCGGGCGTCGACGCGATGGGCGTCGGCCTGAACGTCGCCGAGGAGCACTGGCTGCCGACGCTCAACCCCGTTCGTGTTCCAAACGGCATCGACGAGGGCGAGGTCATCGACCGGCTCGTGGACGAACACGGGATCGAGATCGTCGGCGGGCTCGGCGCGCTCGACGGCGAGATCTTCCGCGTCGGCTGCATGGGCCACTCGGCCCGACCGGCGAACGTCACGCAGTTCATCGCCGCCTTCGGGTCGGTGTTGGCCGAAGAAGGAGCGGACGTCGACCCCGAGGCCGGGGCCGGAGCCGCGGCGAGCGCGCTCGGGCCGGACGCACTCGAAGAGACGATCTAAGGGACCGAACAGGGAGTCCGCACTTAGGCGGCGCTCGCGGCGGCGAGTACGGCGCTGATCAACAGTGCGATCGAGCTCCATGCGAACCCGATCGCCCCGAGTACCGCTCCGATTCCGACCGGGGAAACCGGTGAAGTCCACGGGGTCACCACACCGATCAAGACGCCCGCGAACAGGGCACTCCCCGCGGCGGCGAGAGCCAGCGCACGCGCTACCCGGATCGCACACGCTCGATCCTCGGCGAACGGCTCGCGACGCCCGTAACCGGAGAGTATCGACATGATTTTATTACTTTTACTTAGTAAAGATAGTATATAATAAACTTTCTGCTGATATCGGAACGGTGGGAACGACCGATGCCGGAGGGGCAACGGGGTGATCGGAACACCGATGAGTCGACGAACGGAGGATTGATGCCGACCCGATCGGAGGGGAAGCCATGATCGAGCGGGCACGAACGCGGATGTTGGCCGTCGTCAGTAGCGCGCTCTTTCTGTCCGTTCTCGTCTGGTTCAACTACTCGGCGGTGCTTCCCGCGATCGTCGCCGACTGGGGGCTTTCAGGGACACATGCCGGGATCGTCTTCGCCGCGTTTCAGGCGGGCTACCTCGCCGCGATCGTCCCCATCGGGATGCTCGTCGACCGACGCTCGCCGCGAGGGGTAATCGCCATCGGCGCGACGGTGACGGGCGGG
Organism: Halalkalicoccus subterraneus; assembly: GCF_003697815.1. Classification (NCBI taxonomy): domain Archaea; kingdom Methanobacteriati; phylum Methanobacteriota; class Halobacteria; order Halobacteriales; family Halalkalicoccaceae; genus Halalkalicoccus; species Halalkalicoccus subterraneus. The sequence goes on from NZ_RDQG01000025.1 coordinate 72,781, forward strand.
GCGAGCCTGTTGTTCGCGCTGTTCGCGACGGGCGTGATCAGCGGGACTGCCCTCCGATTCATCGCCGGCGTCGGTATGGCAGGGGTATACGTCCCCGGGATGCGGTTCGTCGCCGAGTGGTACGTCGAAGCCGATCGCGGGACGGCGATGGGCGTCTACGTCGGAACCTTCTCCGCGGGCAGCGGGTTGTCGTTCCTGTTCGCGGGGACGATCGCGGCGGCCCTCGACTGGCGGACGGCGATCGCCGCGACGAGTATCGGAGCCCTCGGGGTCGCCCCCGTGATCCTCGGCTTAGGACGGGATGCTCCCGGCGTGGACCGAGCGGAGGGTGGCTTCGACCTCGGTGTCCTTCGGAACCGTGCATACCTCGCCGCTGTCGGCGTCTACTCGTGGCATAACTGGGAGCTCTTCGGGATGCGAAACTGGCTACCGGCGTTTCTCGTGACGGTGCCGGCCATCGCCGCGACCGAATCGCCGGCGTTCACCGCGAGCACGCTCGTCGGAACAGCCGTCGCGCTCGGAGGACCCGGTAACCTCGTCGGCGGCGCACTCAGCGATCGGGTAGGACGAATTAGAGTGATCGCGATCGCGTTAGTAGTAAGCGGGCTGATCAGCGCTACTCTCGGGTTGCTGGGCGGACTCCCGATCGCGCTGCTGGTGGCGGTCGTGCTCGTCTACGGGATCGCGATCACGATGGACAGCGCGCCGACCTCGACGACCGTGACCGAAGTCGTCGCCCCCGAACGGATGGGGACGGCGCTGTCAGTCCAGTCGTTCATCGGATTCAGCACGACGGTCGTCTCGCCGGTCGTCTTCGGCTGGGCGCTCGATCGGGGCGGCTACGAGCTCGCGTTTCCGACGCTTGCGGCCGGTGCGGCCGCGGGACTCGTCTGCGTCGGTACGTTGTGGGCCGCCGCTCGATAATGTGGTGCCGTGCGCGAATCCGGTCCACGTCGCGACCGTCACTCGATGTCGTACCCGAGCTCGCGAGTGGTGATCTCGATCCGTTCGCCCGCGAGGACGTCCTCGTCGTATCTCACCATCACATCGCCGCTGTCCGCATCGGTTTCGACGCCCATCACGCCGTCGAGCTCCCCCAGCTCGTCGGTGATCGCTCGGCTGTTCTCGGAGTCGAGGTCGACAACGGTGAAGCTCACAGTGCTCTGTGCCATAGGCAGATGTAGCACGGCGAAACGGAAGACACTGCTGGCGCGGAGCTCACCGGTCACTCGGCTCCGTCCCGCGATACCGCTCTCTTACGGCTCATCGGGGGAATCGACGCCGACACCGGGATCGGCGTCCGAACTCGTGGCACTACGATAGCGATCGCTCGCGGTTCGGATCCGCTCGTCGTACTCCTCGCGGGTGATCTCGTCGGTCGCGAGCTTCGCCTGTGCGGTCTCGACGGCATCGATGAACGCCGCCTCGGCGGGAGGGAGTTCAGGGTCGTCCGATCCGAGTTCCGCAGCGAGGTGAGTGGTGTCCATAGGTGTTCTAGAGCCGTCAGGGGTAAAGGCGCGCGTTCGTCGGCAGAATAGGAGGAACATTCCGGGAGCCCGCCTGTAGGAGGAGAACCACGAAACGGGTCGGCTCAGGCAACGAGGGAGACTGTCTCGCCGGTGCGCGTGACCAGCCCCTCGCTTTCGAGCGTCCGAAGGACGGGAAACAGCGAGAGCTGTTTCATATCCAGCGTCGACCGAAGCTCGGTAACGGTCGCCTCCTCGCGGGTGCTCATGTAAAGGTAGACGAGCTTCGAGTTGCTCGACTCGAGAGATGTCGGGAGTGGGTCGGTGGTTGTGCCGTGATCGTAGTTGGATCGGGTCGTGCTCATCGTCCTGTCTGTAACGAACCCGTTCTGGTGTATAAACGCCACCCATATATAGTTCGATTAGATAGTATGTCATAATATGTCCCTAATATAGATCTGTCAGGACGCCGCGCCCACGAGGGACAACGGGAGTACGAACGGGGACCGGAGCGCGATCAGGCACTCACGGCGAGCGACGGCTGTTCGTCCTCGGTTCCGGTCTCGAACGTCACCGACTGGGTCGCCGTCGTTTCGTTGTCGAAGACGAACGTTTCGGATCTATCGTCGTACTCGACGGTCACTTCGGTCTCCTCGGCGTAGTGGAACTGGCGATCGTAGAGCGCGGTGCCGTTCTCGTCCGTCGGGGTGGCCTGCCCGTTGAACGTCACCGTCTCGCCTTCGACGGGATCGCCGCTCCCGTCGACCACGGTTGCTTCGACGGTCGCCCAGTAGACGTGAAAGCGGTCGACTTCGACGGTGTGCTCGAGGTCGTCGCCGTCGATAGCGATCGTCTCGCTGTAGCCCCAATCGCCGCCCGTTTGGTAGACCAGCAGTTCGTACTCGCCGTCTTCGAGGCCTTCGAACGTGGCCATCTCGCCGGAGCGGTCCTCGCCGATGGTCTCGTTGTCCTGCTGAAGGCGGTAGGTGGCGTCAGTCGCGGGCTCGCCGGTCACGACGTCCTCTGCGTATACCGTGAGCGTGTGTGTCTCGTCACCGGAGACGGTGACCGTCTCGGTCGACTCGCCTTCCTCGAGGAAGACCGATCGCTCCTCGTCGCCGACCTGGACGATCATCTCGATCACGTCCGTCGGATCGGAGCTCTGTCCCTCGAGGACGACCCGGCCGTCCTCGTCGGTGGTGTACTCGTCGGCGGTATCGGTCGCGCCAACGGCCCACGCGGTGATGGTCTCGCCCTCGATCGGGTTGCCGTCCTCGTCGACGACTTCGATGGTAGTTTGAAGGGAGTGCATCTCGGTGCCGTCGTCCCCGCTCCCCTCGTCGGATCGAACGTCTTCGTCGCCGTCGTCTGTCGTGTCGTTCCCGTCCGTCTCGTCGGTCCCATCGGAACCGTCCTCGCCGGCATCGCTGTCGTCGGTATCGTTCTGTTCGCCACCGTTCCGGGACTCGTCGGTCCCACCGTCCGCATCGGTGCTGACGTCGCTCGACGTCGCTTCGTCGTCCGAATTGTCGACAGCCGATTCGGACGATCCCTCGTCGTCGGAGGTCTCATCGGACGCGTCGTTGCCGGTGGTATCGGTCCCCGACTCGCCGGTACCAGCACTACCGTTCGAGGAGGATCCCTCACCGTCCGCCCCGTCCGCACCCGCTACGACGCCGGCCCCGGCCTGGTCGTCTCCGCTGTCAGCGTCTTCGAGTTCCCCCTCCCCATCGGAGGCGGGATCGTCAGTATCGGCTGGTCCGTCCGTCCCCCAGCCGGCACAACCGGCCATCAGTACGGTGAAACAGACGAGAAGGAGTATAATCGTGTGTCGTGATCGTCCCATGAGATATTACTTGCATGTTTTTATTTTCGTAACTAAATAGGTGTTACTTCAATAAATCGAGAGGAACGCATCGCAACGAGGTAGGTCGGTCTCGACTGGAGAGACGAGGCGGCCACGAGGGGCCCAGTCACGACCGCCTCACGCAAGCGCTCAAGGCCAGTCGGGTTCGATCCCGACGATGTCGGCGCTGACGCGCCAGAGGCGCTCTCGGAACTCGGGCTCGGATGCGACCGGTGCCGGATCCGTCGGTCCGTCGTCGCTGACGTACTGGCCCGAGCGTTCCGCGTACTCCGTACCGGTTGCGAGTTCGACGAGTCGGTCGGCCCCCGCCTCGACCGTCGTGCCGATACCGGGAGCGAGCGACGCGAGGCGGACGAACAACCGCGTGGGGAGCGACGCGCCCCGAAACAGTCCCGTCGAAGGGATGAATCCCGGATGAAAACAGTTCGCGACGATGGCGTCATCGACGGTTTCGAGGCGATCGGCGAGTTCGAGAGTGAACGCGACGTTCGCCAGTTTCGAGCGGGCATAGGCGTCGATCGCGCTGTAGTCGCGCTCCAGTCGGAGATCCTCGAAATCCAGTTCCCCGCGGGAATGGACTCCGGAGGCGGTTATGACGACACGCGCACGGTCGCTCTCGCGGAGCAGGTCCATGAAATCGTGCGTGAGCAGGTACGGCGCGAGGTGGTTGACCGCGAACGTCAGTTCGACGCCGTCGTCGGTGATGGTGCGGTCCGGCGTCGAGAGTCCGGCGTTGTGGGCGAGCACGTCGAGGTGGTCATACGCGCGTGTGATCTCGGCCGCCAGTTCCCGGACCGCGTCCTGGGTCGCGAGGTCGGCCCGATGGAACGCGACCGACCCGGTCGTCGATTCCGAGAGGTCCTCGGCGAGTCGGTTCCCCCGGTCGGCATCTCGTCCGACGATCGCGACGGTCGCCCCCCGTGATGCGAGTTTGCGGGCCGAAACGGCACCGATCCCGCTCGTGGCGCCGGTCAGAAGCACCGTCGAGTCGCCGTCGATGAACTGGCTCATACGTCGTCTTCGTCGAGCAGCTACAAAACGAACGAGGAATCGTACGGGCCACCGTATCCGAGGGAGACGTTCGGTTCGTCGACTCGTTTCGAGCCGACGCTACGGTCGAAACCGACGATAGCGCTCAGGACCTCGTGAGGACGACGTCGCCGGGATCTGATTCCTCGACCGGAAGCCAGTCGAGCCGCGGCGGTCGATGGTGGGAGACCGTTCCCGTGACGAGTGCTTGGCGGGCACAGTCCGCAACCGAGTTCCGCTGTTCCGGGAGACACGCCAGTCGTGACTCGGCGTCGTACTCGATGGCCCCGCAGTCGGCCAGCGCCGGAAGGTCGCGCTCCCGGATCGTCTCCGCGACAGTCGCTGGATCGCCACCCACCCGCGGGGCGATTCGCTCGGCGAGTTCGTCGACGGAGGCGGGGTAGGTACAGGCACCGAGGTATCGAAGCACGTACCAGCGATGACGGTTCGGTTCCGGTGGAACGGGGTGGGAAACGATCGCGCCGCATCCCGGGTCGGATTTGGACATGCTATATCACGACATTGACGCCGAAGTATATAGTAGTTTGGGCACTAATAGATCGTAATTGGTAGTAATAGGAAGATAATTGGACTTATTATAGGATGTTCGTTTTCTACTTCGGATGGAAACTAGATGTTCCTCGGAAAGAATTGGACTCAGTCCGGTGGTTCGCAACGGGATACTCGGCTCGTCGTTTCGCGCAGTATATACTGTACACGCACGTGGAACGATCCATGCGCCCGGACGATGTTCGTCAGGATTGGGCCGACCGATCCGGACGGTTCTCACCGGAGTACTACGCCCAGCTCGGACCGAACGAGGTGAGCGAGACGCTCGCTGACGTGCTCACACACTACGTGGATGACTCCGCCGCGATCCTCGAAGTGGGATGCGGGTCGGGCCGCCATTTGGCGTACCTGCTGGAGCGGGGCTTCGGGAACCTCACTGGGATCGACATCAACGGCGACTCGTTTTCAGTGATGGCCGAACAGTACCCACGCCTCGCGAACGCGGGGACGTTTCATACTGGCGCCATCGAAACCCACCTTCCGGAGTTCGACGACGACGCGTTCGACGTCGTCTACTCGGTCGAGACGCTCCAGCACATCCACCCGGACGACGAGTGGGTGTTCGAGGAGTTCGCCCGCATCACGGACGACCTGCTCGTGACAGCGGAAAACGAGGGGAACGGACCGACGCGCGGTCGGGCGGAGACGCCCGTCAGCTACGTCGACGACGAGTTCCCCCTGTATCACCGCGACTGGAAGACGGTCTTTACCAATCGGGGGTTCGTCCAGTTGATACGCGAGCCCACGTCACGGGACACGATACGCGTGTTTCGCGTGATGTAACTCCCCGATGGTCCGCGTTCGGAGAACGTCGCTCCTCAACAGGCGCGTCACACGTGAACGGACCAGCGAAATAGCGAGTCTACACACGTAGCTTCTCGGGAAGGATAAAAAAACGGAATGCGAATCACGGGGAACGGAACGTCCCGACTTCAGAGGTCCTCTTCGGAGTCGTTCTCCATCTCGGAGTCGTTGCCGAGGCCCTCGGAATCGTTCTCGGAGTCGTTCTCCATCTCGGAGTCGTTGCCGAGGCCCTCGGAATCGTTCTCGGAGTCGTTCTCCATCTCGGAATCGTTCTCCATCTCGGAACCGTTCTCCTCACCGAGGCCTTCGGAGTCGTTCTCGGAGTCGTTCTCCTCACCGTCTCCGTTACCCTCGGAGTCGTTGTTTGTACAACCGGCGAGCGCGAAGACGCTCGCTGCACCTGCCGCTTCAACAAACCGTCGTCGACTGAGTTTCTTCTGCATAGCTGAGTGCCTCATTCCGTCTGGACGCCCTTGGCGCTTTACTACCCGCAGTCTAAACCGTTGATTTTGATTTCACGTCTGAATATGATTCTGAAAACGTCTGAATACGGCCGAATACATAATATTACTTATGTATGTATTTTACTCTGATTGGACTTCAGTAACGGGCTTTCGTATCTCGTTATTGCTATTATATAAGTAATCAGTATTAAATTTGTATAATATATTGTATTTTCTGATCAGGGATGATTCTATCGGCATATGAACGGGGTACGGAAGAGTCAGTGCCCGAGGATCGAAGGAGTATCCGACGGATCCGAAAGGTCGATAGTCGAAAGGGGGCTTCGTTGAGGAGATGGGGGGTCGTATCTACAGCATCGACTCGATGCGGATCGTCGCGATGGCGTTCATCGTCATGATCCACACGGATCCGTTCAGAGGCGTCGGCGCGTACGGCAACGTCGTCAATTTCGTCATCGATACCTCCGCGCGGTTCGCGGTGCCGTTCTTTTTCGTGACCGCCGGCTATTTCTTCGCGCTCAAGATCGCTGAGCGCGATCCAACGCGGTATCTCGCCCGACGAATAGCGACCATCTCGTCGTTTTACGTGTTCGGGTTGCTGCTCTCGGTTCCGGTATTTCTCACGAGAACGGCTGTTCGTGCCAGCGTCGACGGGGAGAGCCTCGTATCGAACGTCGCCGCCCGGTCGGTCGAGTTCGTATCGCCACTCGAATTGGTATACTACGGTGATTCCGTCTCCGAGATCCTCTGGTTTCTCCCGGCGCTCGCGTTCTCGCTTGCGCTCATCTACGTCTTCGTGGAAGTCGGCGCGGATGGATACGTCCTGCCGGTGGCACTCGTCCTCCACGTCGTCGGCCTGCTTGGGACGAGCTACACGATGTTCGTCGACGTGGCGTTTCCGACCAGGGACGCGCTGTTCTTCGGGTTCTTCTATACCGGCCTCGGGTATCACATCTACTCGTCCGGCTGGCAGCCACGAGCCGACCGAAGCGCGCGCTATCTCTCCGCGACCCTTCTGTTCGGGGCGCTCCATCTCGGCGAACGGTACGTTCTCGGGTACGTACTGACGGGGGAGACGTTCCAGCAGGGGGTCTATACGGCGAGCTATACGATCACGACCGCACTGCTCACGATCGGACTGTTCGCGTTTCTCCTTTCGAAACCGAACCTCGGGAACGCCACGCCGCTGCCGGCTTGGGGGCACTACGCCGTCGGAATCTACGTCGTCCATCCCGCCGTGTTGTCCGCCTTGAACGGGCTCGGCAACGCGCTCGATGCGGCGGGGTACGACGCGACGGGTTCGATCCCGTGGCATCTCGCATTGACGCCGGCGACGTTTTTCGGGGCCCTGCTCGTCTATCTCGGAGCGTACCGAGTGGGCGTCCTCGAGATCGGCGAGGCCCCGTCGCTGCGACCGGACCGGTTCTGAGATCCCGACCGCACGTCGAGTCGACGAGGCGAAAACGAGCGATAGGGTCCGCCTGCCACCCTTTGATCACCGACCGATGAGGGTTGACGAGGGTCCATCCCGTCCACATCGAATCAATAGGGGTTAGTACCTGTAGTGTCATCAGTAAATGCACACACGGTGATATTCGATGGATTCACAGGGGGCGGAGGGGAGGAGGGAAGCGGGTTCGGGGGGTGGCCGATGAGTGGCAGCCCCGTCGGAACCAACCGGGAATGAGTCGGTCCGAGTACTACGCCGACCGTCGGGCCGAACGCTCGCGGCTCATCTACACAGCGATCGGCCTGCTAGTGTTCGGGTTACTCATCGCCCTCACGGGAATACTCGTGTGGCACTGGCTCGGGTGAGCTTCGTCCGGCGGTTCGAGGCGATCGCCAGTCCCGGATGGTGAACGTAGCCGAGTGGCCATGAACGGTAAAGGGCTGCGTGGAACGGGAGGACAGTGTCGTTTCGAACAGGGCCACCGTCAGCTTCGCCAGTACGAGGGGGTCAACAGGACGACGACGGAGAGGATCTCCAGTCGTCCGATCCACATGAGAAACACCATATAGAGTTTCGCTGGCGTCGAGAACGACAGATAGCTGTCCATCGGTCCAACGGCTCCGAATCCGGGGCCGATGTTCCCGAGCGTCGCCATCGCGGCGCTCATCGCTTCGAGAGTGGTGAGTGACATCCCCGTTTGCGTCGCATCAAGGAATAGTACAACCGTCGATATCGCGAAGATGACGAAAAACGAGAATGCTAGCACGAAGATACCACGGATCGTACTCTCATCGAGAACTCTCCCGCCCATGCGAATCGGCTGGATCGCTTCCGGATGAACGGTGTTGAATAGTTCTCGCTTCGCCGAGCGCCCGATCACGTACCAGCGAACGATCTTGATCGATCCGGCGGCGGAGCCGGCCGATCCCCCCAGAAACATCGCGAACAGAAGCAGGGTCTGTGTGATTGGGCTCCACGTGTTGAAGTCCATACTGGCATAGCCGGTCGTGGTGACGATCGCGACCACCTGGAACAGCGCCTGTCGCAGCGAGTGTTCAGCGTCGCCCGGAATCATCGGAACCTCGGCGGGCGATTGCACAAGGCCTACATCGACGAACAGAAGCAGGCCGATAAACGCGCCGAGAACGCCCATTGCACCGAGATAGAGCCGGAATTCACTGTTCGTGAGTAATCGCCGAGGCTGTCCTCGGATGGCATACCAGAGCAGGGCGAAGTTCGTCCCGGCGATGATCATAGAGGGCATCGCAATCCATTGAATGGCCGGCGAGAACGCTTCGACACTTCTCGCCTCCGGGGAGAACCCGCCGGTCGGAAGGGTGGTGAGGGCGTGGGCAACCGCATTGTACAGGTCCATCTGTGGGGCGAGCCCGACGAGATGCAGCCCGTAATACAGGAGACAGACCACAGCGGTGAATCCGAAATAGATCATCCAGAGCGCCCGTGCCGTCTCGCTGATGTGTGGTTTGAGCTTGTCGATTCCGAACCCGGGGGCCTCGTGTCTGACGAGTTGGGCACCACCGACGGAGAGTTGGGGCAAGATGGCGACCATGAGGACGATGATACCCATACCGCCGAGCCACTGGGTCAGCTGACGCCACATCAACATCGAGTGCGAATGTGTCTCGAACGAGATGTCTCCGAGAACGGTCGCACCAGTCGTCGTAAATCCACTCATCGACTCGAACAGGGCGTTGGCGGGCTGAGCAACCGCCCCTTCGCCGGCGATGAGATACGGGAGAGTGCCCAAAAACGGGACCGCCAGCCAGGTGAGCCCGATGAGGAGGAACCCCTCACGGTGACCCAGGTCCGGATCGGGGTCGAGGTGCTCGAGTGCCGTCCCGATCAGAACGGCTATGAGAATCGTCGTCACGAAGGGGATGACGCTCTCACGATAGAACACCGCAACCGTAATCGGGAACACCAGCGCTACCGCGATATATTTGAGAACGGTCCCAACCAGACTCAAAGACGCTCTGTAATCGACGTGGATATTCATTCTCCTCGTAGTACGTCCGAATACTGTCTCATCAGTGGATTCACGGTGGTCATGGCCGATCGCGTTGCACGGCTACGAAGGATCGGCACGCGTGCCTACGGTCCCTCTGTTTAGAACGGACCTTTATCGTTACTACTTGGAGACGAAGCCCGATTCGCCACTCCGGTATCACTAGTAGCGATCTGTCTTCTCTAATCCCCGGAACGAAGCGTCTAAAGTCCTAAAACGAACGGTCGAGAATTCGAAGGCTCGCCCAGATCACCCACACGATGACGGCGATTCCAACGACGACGAGTTCCTGCCTGATGAGCAACTCACCAGTTATCTGCAACACGAGATACTCGAGGAGGACATAGGCGAGGAGCACAGCTAAGATGTCCCATAGTGATTTCGGATTCCTGATGTGTGGGCCTCTCATTTGCCAACCCCGAGTGTGCTCTCCGACGGTTATAGAGAAGGCAACTACATAACACTCCGGTCTCTCGAAACGAGTCACGCGAAACAGTCTCATCTGAGAGGGGAGCAAGCGAGGTTCACCTGATATGGCGGGTGTGAAGTCAGGATCCGGCCGTCTCCTGTTCGAACTTCTGGATCATCGTGTCCGTCCCCGCGACGAGGACGGTATCGTCGGTTGCGATTCGAGTCGTCTCATCCGTCTGCATCGTTCCATCGTGCTCGACACCGACGATTACCCACCCGGTTTCGGCCTCCGCATTGGCCTCCTCGATCGTTTGATCGGTAAACGAGGCCGCATCCGTGCGGACGAGTCGGATCTGACCCAGCGGCGAGACGACGTCCTCGCCGTAGATCTCGCGGGCGAGCAGCCGCGCAGTTGCCTGTTGGATCGATAGTACGTAGTCGGCGCCGGCATTGAATGCAGTGTGGACCTTCTCGTCGCTGGTCACCCGCACGAGTATCTCGATCCCGTCGGTAAGCGAGCGCGCGAGGGCGATCGTCAGCAGTGCGGTCGCGTCGTCGTCGACGGTAACGATCAGTGCCGTCGCGTCCTCGATTCCCGCCGCGAGTAATGTCTCGGGGTCGCCTACGTCACCGACGACATCGACCCCCTCGTGGTCCTCGTGATCGATCGTCGTGATCGACACGTCGTTCGACAGCGTGTCGATAGCGGCTTGACCGCCCTCCCCATAGCCGGCAACGACGACGTTCGTGTGACCGCGCGAGGAGCGAATCCCCGAGACCTCCGTGCGGACCTCGTCGATGACGTCCGGCGGACCGGCCACGAGCAATACCGTGTTTCTCGTGAGGCGATCTGTCGGAGCCGGCGGGAGCCGAAGTTCCCCTTCGAACCAGCCGGCGATCAGCGTGAGATTCGGATGGGTGAAAAACGGCGTCTCGCGCACCGCAGTACCATGGATCGGGCTTTCGTGACGAACGAGAAGTTCCCTGATCTCGATGTCCTCGCCGATGGACGTTCCCTCGGAGACTTCGACCGCCGCGGTGGCCTTATGCGCCAGTCGTTGTCCGATGAGCGAGTGGGGCGAAACGACGGTGTCGACGCCGATCTCGGTGAGTGCGCGGTTCTGGCTCGCGGATTCGGTCAGACTCACCATTCGCAGATCGGGATTGAGATCCAGCGCCGTGAGAACGATACTGGCGTTGCGGTCACCCGCGTCCGTGATCACCAGGGCCGCGTCGTCGATCATAGCGCGTTCGAGCGTCGCAGCCTCCTCGGGATCGCCGTTGATCACCTGATAGCCGTCGTCGGAGAGTCGTTGAGCCTCCTCGTCGTCCGAGTCGATCAGCACGTAATCGATCCCGAGGCGTTCGAGTTCGTCGAGAAGGGTGCCGCTGTCGCGTCGGTATTCACAGATGACGACGTGATCGTCCTTCGACGTCAGGCGGCTTGCCAGATCAAAGGACGTCCGCTCGAACAGGGGGATGACGAGCAATCGAAGCGTGAAAAAGCCGATCGCGATCCCCGAAAGCTGCATTAGGACGACGAACACGTTCATCCAGGGCGTCGACCACGGGGAGTCGGCACCGTAGCCAGTCGTCGTCATCGTCTCGACGACCGTCTGGAACGAGCGGAAGATCGTGTGTGGTTCGCCCTCCAGCGTCCGCATCCCGGTGTTGTACAGGAGCGTATAGAGGAGAATAACCGCCACCAATCCGACGGAATACAGGATGAGAAGTCGTTGATGGCGCGATAGTTCATCGGGGGAGTCGGCGTCGAGAATACCTCTGAGAACCATGATCTACTACAGACGTGACTGTTCGTTCGGAGTATAAAAACCACTGTCTCACGCTCGGTTTTCCGCTTGTGAACGCGAATGGAGTCGATCGGAACCCCGGTCAAAACCGCTCGATATCGCTCGAAAACGAGCGCGTAGTGCTACGACGGTACCGTCACGGTCGATGGAGTCGCAGGTCGGTGGCATCAGCTACACAGTCGGTTTCCCGGCTCGACAGCCGCATCTCGATCGACGGGCGCGTTCGGAACGAAATCATATCGTGCTATAGGGTATCGGTTTTCATCGGACGATGCCGACCACGACGAACGTCTCCACCCTCGTCGTCGCCGTATCGATCTCGAAGTTGCCGTCGTCGAGCGCGGTCACTACATCACCCGCTGTATAGCGCTCGTCCGTCGGCGGGCCGCTCTCGCCGGGCCCGTCGGCGGACCAATCGACCAGCACGAGTCGACCGCCGGGGCGGAGAGTGCGTGCGAGCTCGTCGATCGAGTCGTCGCTCGCGAACTCGTGGTAGGTCATCGTCGAGAACGCCCCGTCGAGCTGGTTCGCCTCGAACGGGAGGTCCGCGACGTCGCTCGTGACCAACTCGACGTTCGGCGGAACGCCCTTCTCGCGGTACGCCTCGTGCATCGCGTCCTGCACGTCGACCGCGTAGACCTGCCCGACGTGCGGGGCAACGTCGTCGGTGTAAAATCCGGTCCCGCTGCCGAGATCGGCGACGACGTCCGTGTCGGTCGGTTCGAGCGTTCCGACGAGCTCCTCGCGCGAGAGGTATCGGTACCGCTCGGCCGCGTTCTCCAGTCGATCCGCGTTCGTCGCGTCGAACGTGTGATAGCCCATCTGGTAGACGTTCGTGAGCGAGGGTATAGGCGATGCCGCTTCTTCGACGGGGCCGCGAGTTCGAACACCTCCCCGACGGTTTTCGACGTCGCGTGAGCAGGGAATTCAGAACGGCAGATACTCGAACGCATTCAGACAGCTTCGACGCGTTCGAAGAGGTACGTACCGATACCGACCATCAGGGCCGACGAGACCGCGAGCGCGCCGAAGTCCACGACGAGCGGGTACGCCGACGTGCCCACGAGAACCGCCCGCAGACCGTCGACGCCGTACGTCAGCGGGTTGATGAAGGCGAGTAGCTGAACGGGGGTCGGCAGACTCGCGATCGGGTAGATCGCACCCGAGAGGAAGAAGAGGGGGAATATAACGAACTGGATGATCAGGCCGAATCCCTCGCTGTCGCTGAACTGGGAGGCAAGTGCGACGCCGAACCCGACGAACGTGATCGCGATCAACACGAGGAAGACGGCCGCCAGCGGGGCCAACAGCGGGCTGGTGATCCGGAACCCGAGCGGGATCGAGACCAGCAGGATGAGGGTCGCCTGGACGAGCGCCGTCGTCGAGCCGCCGGCGATCCGTCCGAGGACGATCGACGTCCGGCTGACCGGGGCGACGAGGATCTCCTTGAGGAACCCCACGTCCTGATCCGAGAGGATCGACATCCCGGCGAAGGACGCCCCGAACAGCATCGTGAAGCCGACCATCCCGGGGACGAGATACTGGAGGTAATCGACGCCGTCGGGGAGCCCGGGAATCGCGGCACCGCTGAAGCCGAAACCGAGGAAGACGAGGAACAGAAGCGGCATCGCGATCGAGCCGACGATCCGTGAGGGCGTGCGGAGGAACCGCTTGACGTCGCGCAGCCAGAGCGCGTAGATGCTCTGTGGATCGACGAGCGGGATGGTTCTCGCGAGTCGGCGCTCGGGCCCGGTTTCGGGTTCCGTCTCGGACCTAGTCGCACTCATTCGTCGTCCCCCGTCGCCGCGACCCGAACGGGTCGGCCGGTGTCGTCTGCTGAGCCGTCCGCCGACACGTTGGATCCGCTCTCGGCGAGCGTCGTCCCCGTGACCGAGAGGAAGACCGTTTCGAGGTTCGGCTTGTGGATATCGACGGCAGTGATCGTCACGCCGGCACCGTCGGCCAGTCGCACGAGATCGGCTATCCGCGCGTCCCCGCGCTCGACCGTGACGCGAACGCCGGCGTCCGTCTCGGTATGTGCGCTCACCCACGGACAGTCGTCCAGCCGGGTGCGAAGCTCCGCGATGGGTCCCTCGACGTCGAGGGCCACGACGTCGCCGCCGAGCGCGGACGTGAGCGCGTTCGGCGAATCGAGGGCGGCGATCCGTCCGTCGTCGACGATGGCGACGCGGTCACAGAGCTGTTCTGCCTCCTCGATGTAGTGGGTCGTCAGCACGACCGAGACGCCCGTCCGCTCGTTCATCCGCTGGATGTATTCCCAGGTGTCGCGGCGGGTGCGTGCGTCGAGCCCGACCGTCGGCTCGTCGAGGAACAACACGGCCGGCTCGTGCAACAGTCCGCGACCGATCTCCAGACGACGTTTCATCCCGCCCGAGTACGTGCCGACGGGGTCGTCGCGCTGCTCGCGCAGCCCGACCAACTCGAGGATCTCGTCGATGCGCTCCTTACGGACGGCCTTCGACTGGCCGTACAGTCGCGAGTGGAACGCGAGGTTCTCCTCGCCGGTGAGTTCCTCGTCGAGCGCCGGCTCCTGGAAGACGATCCCGAGGCTGTTTCGGACGCCGCCGGTTTCCTCGACGATGTCGTAGCCGTTGACCGTCGCCGTGCCTGCGCTCGGGCGCAGGAGCGTCACGAGCATGTTGATGAGCGTCGATTTTCCCGCGCCGTTCGGGCCGAGCAGCCCGAATATCTCGCCGTCCTCGACGGTAAAGGAGAGTCCGTCGACTGCGGTGAGGTCGCCGAACCGTTTCGTTAACTCCGTCACTCGTATCGAAGTCATTCTGATGTCACTCTTCTACTAACTAACCGATCAGGACGTAAGTACTCGCCGGCGACAACCGGCAGAAACCCTGAATCGCGGGCGAGGGGATGACTCGCCATCGACACGACTCGTCCGGTATCAGCTCTCGGACCGTACCGACGATCGCTGATCGAACCAGCTGGTCTCGCTGAGGATCGCCGCGATACGGGCGATCGGTCGGTCATCGGGGCGGCCTCATCGGCGGGTTCCGGACGTGATTATCGACGCGACGTCCGTGAGGATCCGCCAGAGTTGACGGACGATGATCTTCAGGTCGAACCGGAAGGACTGTTTTCGGATGTACGTCAGATCCCACCGTACCTTCTCCTCGGGAGTCTCGCTTGAGGCGTCGTTGATCTGGGCGAGTCCGGTCAACCCCGGTTTCACGAACCACCGTTTGCGCCACGTCCGGGTCTCTTCGAGGAGGTGGGCCTCCTCGGCGGTCCAAGCCGCACGCGGGCCGACGACGCTCATATCGCCACGGAGTATGGACCAGAGTTGCGGGATCTCGTCCAGATGGGATCGCCGAAGGAACCGACCGACGCGGGTGATCCGATCCGCGTCCGCTCCGGGCGTCGTCGCTTCGCTCTCGGGGAGCATGCTCCGGAACTTATAGACGTGGAACGTCCCGCCGAAAAGCGCCGTCCGTTCCTGTCTGTAGAGAACGGGTCCCGGGCTGTCGAGTTTGATGGCGATCGCGATGAGACACACGGACGGTAAGATGACCAGCAGGGTGATAGCGGCGAACAGGACGTCGAACACGCGTTTGCAGAGCCGGTCCTGAAGGTCCCACGGCTGGAGGTCGATACTGGCGAAGCCGGGCGTTCGCTGCGTGCTCACGTCCCGGTCCTCGCTGAGGAGCACGCTGTCCCCGTACCCGTCCGGCACCGCTACGTTCACCCCGTACTGATGGCAGGTTTTGAGCACACCGAAGAACTCGGCTCGGTCGGCCTGAGCCAGGATCGGGATGACGGTCCCGATGTTCGACTCCTCCAGGATCTCCTCCAGTCGTGAAAGGCCGACCAAATACTCGTACTCCCGACCGTTCGATCCGACAGCCCCGTATCCGCCATCGGTGTTGACTCGCTCCCCGGTGGCGCTGCTGGCGTGGATCGGCGACGCATATCCCACGACGGGATCGGTGGTACGGTGGCTCGCGGCCTCGATCCGTTCGGGATCGGTTCCGATGATGAGCGTCCGGCCGTTCCCGTCGAGATATCGGTGCTGCAAGGCGACGAACCACGTAGAGAGCCCGAATCCGAGAAGGACCGTCACGAACAGCAGCGTCGTTCGCGGGAGTCGATACGGGAACCCCAGATAGCCCAGGGTCGCGAGAAGGAGGACAGCGAGCGATACCGAACGCAACGTCGCGGCTATCGTATCGAGGATGCGCCGCGAGCGTGGCTTGTACAGCGGTTGCATGGCGATCGTCGTTATGACGATCGTTACGGCGAGTACGAGCGCGAGCGAGGACGGGGCAAGCGAAACGGACGGGGTGCGCCCGACCACTGGGAGAGCGGCGAGGACGGCCTGTATCCGGATGGAGTTTCCCGAGAGGACGGCAAGGGTAGTGGCCGCGGCCGTTCCGACGACCCCCAGCAAGCGGTACAGCTGTTCGGGACGCATCGTCACTATCGGGCGTGTGCTATCCTCGAAATAGCAGGCAGTTGCTTCGAGAGACGTCCTCGCGCCGGCCGCAGGCGTCGCTGCCCTCGAACACAGAACGCGGTGGTCCGCCCTCGTCCGTCCGCCGAACGCTGAAACGATCCGGTCACTACTGTTTTTAGGTCCACCTAAAATAAAAAGATGTGGGTTTCCCGTCTTCGATCCTTCGATAACGGTTTCTCGGTTCGTGGAGGGACCCGTACGTCGTCTCTCTCGTGAAGATATAAAGATTTTAGGTCTACCAAAAAAACGGAGAGGTATGGACAAGCGAAACGACGGACAAGGGGCCCAAGGGCCGACGCGGTTGTTCGATGGTCGCCGCGAGTTCTTGAAGCGGGCGGGTTCGGTAGCCGGGGTACTCGCCGTGGCGGGATGTACGAGCGGTGGCGGGAACGATGGGGACGACGGGGACAGTAGCGGCGACGGCAACGGAAGCGGTGGCGGGAACGGGAGCGATGACGAGGAGACAAACGAGTCGAACTCGACGGAGTCGGGCCCGGAAGAAAAGACGTACACGGAGGACGAACTCTTCAACATCGACGATTGGCGTGGAGACGGGCCGCTCGTTCAGGACCGCCCCAGCGAGTACACGGGCATCTCGATGCTGGATCTGCCCGATCTCAGCGGCGAGCTGACCGTCTATCTCGGTGGGGGCGAGGGGGGACTGTATCAGAGCCTCATGCAGCGGCTCCAGTCCGCCTACGAGGAGTTTTCGGTCTCCATCCGTTCCGGGCCGTCGGCACAGCTGGCCAATACGATCATCGAGGAGGCGACTGCTGGGTCGAGTTCGGCGGACGTCTTCTGGGCGATCGACGCGGGCTCGATCGGCATCGTCGCCTCCAACGACGCGACCGTCGAACTCCCCGAGCGGGTCGTCTCGGGGGTCCCGGACACGTTCCACCCGACCGACCAGTGGGTCGGGATCATGGGACGTGCGCGGAGCATCCCCTACAACACGAACGAGTTCGACGCCGAGGACGTTCCGAACGACATTATGGCGTTCGCCGAGGACGAGCGGTTCCAGGACGCGATGGGGTGGGCGCCCACATACGGGGCGTTCCAGTCGTTCGTCACGGCGATGCGGCTCATCAACGGCGAAGAGGAGACGCGACAGTGGCTGAATGGAATGCTAGACCAGGGGATCCAGACCTACGACAACGAGCTGGTCGTCGCGAACACGGTCGCGAGCGGCGAACTCAGTGCGGGCTTTTCGAACCACTACTACTCGCGACTGGTGTACGAGGAGCGTCCGGACGCCCCCCTGGACCTCGCCTTTACCCAGGGCGACGCCGGCGCACTCATCAACTGTTCGGGGACGGAGATCATCCAGGGAACCGACGAGGAGGAACTCGCGGCGGACTTCATCCATCACCTGCTCAGCATCGAGGCCCAGGAGTTCCTCGGGACGCGGGGCTACGAGTACCCGCTCCTTCCGGGGGTCCCGCCGATCGGCGATCTGCCGACGATCGACGAACTGAACCCGCCGGACCTCAATCTCGCGGAGCTTTCGGACATCGAGCCGACCCTCCAGCTGCTCCGTGAGGTCGGCGCGCTGTAGCATGTCCGCCGTCGAGAAACTGATCCAACCGTTCGATCGGGAGGGAGAGAACAGCCACCCGATCGGGTTGACGCTGCTGAGCGGCGCGATCGCCGCCGCGGTGCTCTCGCCGCTCGTCTGGATCGTCATGCGGGTCCTCCAGGTCGATACGGAGTACGCGCGCTCGATCCTTGCGCGTCCGACGACGGTCGAGATCCTGCTGACGAGCCTCGGTCTCGTCGCCGCCGTCACCGGTGCCTCGATCCTCCTCGGCGTTCCGCTTGCCTTCCTGACGGTGCGGACCGACCTGCCCTTCCGCCGGTTTTGGACCATCGCGGTGGCGTTACCGCTGGTGATCCCGAGCTATCTCGGCGCCTTCACGTTCGTCATGGCGTTCGGGCCCAGCGGGGAGTTCGCCGACGCGCTCGCACCGCTCGGGATCGAGTCGATCCCTTCGATCTACGGGTTCTGGGGAACGACACTCGTCCTCACGCTGTATACGTATCCGTACGTGTTCATCACGACGCGGGCGTCGCTGCTATCCTTCGACCAGGGGCTCGTCGAGGCCGCCCGAACCCTCGGGACGTCGCGGTGGGAGGCGTTCAGGCGGGTAACGCTCCCACAGCTGCTCCCGGGGGTCACGTCGGGGGCGCTTCTGGTCGCACTCTACGCCCTCTCGGACTTCGGGACGCCGTCGCTGATGCGCCTCGACGTGTTCACGCGCGTCATCTACGTCGAGTACAACGCGTTCGGGCGTGAAACCGCGGCGTTGCTCTCCCTCCAGTTGCTCGCGATCACGGCGGTGATCCTCGCGATCGACTCGCGGATCGGCGACTCGACGCAAGGGGCGTACGTCGGGACCAGTCCGAACGAGAAGAGCGATACGATGGTCCCCCTCGGGAGGTGGAA
Source organism: Halalkalicoccus subterraneus (assembly GCF_003697815.1). Classification (NCBI taxonomy): domain Archaea; kingdom Methanobacteriati; phylum Methanobacteriota; class Halobacteria; order Halobacteriales; family Halalkalicoccaceae; genus Halalkalicoccus; species Halalkalicoccus subterraneus. The sequence goes on from NZ_RDQG01000025.1 coordinate 91,611, forward strand.
AGCGCCCGCGCTCGGATTCTGCTCGCTTGTCGTCTGTCTGAGTCTCGTCCTCCCGATCGGAATCCTGCTCCAGTGGCTGGTCCGCACTCCCGAGGGCGCCACGCGGATCGCCTCAGGGTTCCGGATGGGCTTTGCGATCAACTCGGTGAAGGTATCGTTGGCGGCGGCGCTCGTCTGTGCGGTCGCCGCCGTCCCGATCGCGTATCTCGCCGCACGATACCGCTCCGGGCTCGCGGAGCTGTTCGACCGCGCGACGTATATCGGCTACGCGATGCCGGGGATCGTCCTCGGGCTGGCGCTCGTGTTCTTCGGCGTCTGGTACGAAGCGACCGCGGGCGGGGTCTCCGAGACGCTTCTCGGGAGCAACATCGCACCGGGGCTCTATCAGACGCTTCCGCTGTTGATCTTCGCGTACGTCGTTCGATTCCTCCCGCAGGCCGTCGGCGCGACCCGCTCGTCGGTCCGGCGCGTCGACCGGAGCCTCACCGAGGCCGCACGAACGCTCGGGCGCTCCCGGTCGGCGGCGTTCCGCCGGATCACGCTGCCGCTGATCGCGCCGGGCGTGATCGGTGGGAGCGCGCTCGTCTTTCTCACGACGATGAAGGAACTCCCCGCGACGCTGTTGCTCCATCCGACGGGATTCGAGACGCTCGTCACGTACATCTGGGGGCTTCGCGAGAGCGGGGACTACGGCGCCGTTGCCGTGCCCGCGCTCGCGCTCATCGTCGTCTCCGCACTCTCGATGGTCGTCATTCTCTCACAGGAGGACTAACCCATGACAAGTAACACCCACGACGAACGCGTCCTCGACCCGGCCGAACCGACCACCACGTCCGCCGAAACGAACCCCGGTCCGGAGGGGCGAACCGTTCTCGAACTGGACGGGGTCGTCCGCTCGTACGTCTCCGAGACCGCAGTCGAAGACCTCTCGCTGACGGTCGGCGACGGTGAGATCCTCACGCTTCTCGGCCCCTCGGGCTGTGGGAAGACGACGACTCTGCGGTTGGTCGGCGGTCTCGAACGGCCCGACGCCGGCAGCATCACACTGCGCGAAGAGGTCATCGCCGACCCCGAGGGCGACACCTTCGTTCCCGCTGAGGAGCGCGGTATCGGACTCGTGTTTCAGGACTTCGCCCTGTTTCCCCACATGACCGCCGCCGAGAACGTCGGGTTCGGACTGACCGATCGCAGCGAGGAGGCGAAACGGGAACGCATCGACGAGTTGCTCGCCCTCGTCGACCTGGCGGACCACGGTGAGGACTATCCCGGTGAGCTCTCGGGAGGCCAGAAGCAGCGCATCGCGCTCGCGCGCTCGCTCGCGCCCGAACCCGACGTCCTCCTCTTGGACGAGCCCCTCTCCAATCTCGACGTGAGCCTCCGGGTCTCGATGCGCGAGGAGATCCGGCGGATCATCGACGAAACGGGCGTCACGGCCATCTGGGTCACCCACGATCAGGAGGAAGCGCTGTCGGTCGCCGACCGCGTCGGCATCATGAACGACGGGCGACTCCAGCAGACCGGTCGCCCCGAGGAAGTCTTCGAGCGTCCAGCATCGCGGTTCGTCGCGTCGTTTCTCGGACGGGCCGGGTTCCTCTCGGGTAGGGTCGATGGAAGCGCTCTCGCGACCGATCTCGGCCGGATCGACCTCGACCGGATCACGGACATGGATCCGTCCCGGGAGACGGCCGTCGACGTCCTCGTTCGCCCCGATGACTTGCGGGCGACGCCGACTGAGGGGACTGCTCACGGACGGATCACTCGCCGGCAGTATCAGGGTCCGTCGTTCGTGTACCGGGTCGAGACGACCGGCGGCGATACGATCCACTGCCTTCACAACCATGTCGAGAGCTTCGAGGTCGGCCAACCGGTGTCCGTCGACCTCGTCGCCGGTCACGCACTGCCGTGGTATCCGACGGAGTGAGGCGAGTCCGCACGGCGCTGTCGTAAGTAGCCCGCGGTCCGAGCCCACTTCTGCAGACAGGCGAGGAGATACCACAGGAGGAGATCGGATCGCCGTTCGGGTCGCTCGACGAGCGATTCGCGGAACCGAAACGGGTCGACCGGGAGGTAGTTCCGTGGCTCGAACACCCCCCGAACCTCGAATCGATCGCCGTGATACCGTCGTATCTGCTCCCGGCCGCGGCCGATACGGACGTTCTGTGCGATGACGTCACGGAGCGTCGAGCGGGCCGGATGATGTAGCGTGATGGTCGGCTCGTAGTGCACCGCGAACCCCGCCTCGTGGGCTCGGCGACCGAACTCCAGGTCCCCGTTCGAGACGAGCCGAGCGTCGAACGGGCCGATCTCATCGAGGAGACGCCGGCGAACGACCAGACAGCACGTCGGGGCGAAGTGGTCTTCCGTGACGTATTTCTCGATCGGGAAACCGCTGGCTTGTCGATAGCGCGAGACGATCCCGCTACCGGCGACGAGGTCGACGTCACACCCCAGATACGCCCGGCCCGCCATCGCCCGCGTGATCGACGAGACGTAGTCGTCTTCGACCCACATATCCGCGTCGACGAAACCGATAACGTCACCGGTGGCGGCCTCGATACCGGCGTTGCGCGCGGCGTACGAACTCTGCACGTCGTCCTCGATGACGTGACGAACGCGGTCGGACTCAGCGAACGACCGGGCGACCGCAGTCGTCCGGTCGGTCGAGCCGTTGTCCGCGACGACGACTTCGTAGTCCGTCGCCCGCTGATCGAGGAGCGATTCGACGGTGGTCGAAAGCCCGTCGGGGTCGTTGTAAACCGGAACGACGACGCTCGTCTTCATCCCTGCTCCCGTCCGACGAGCCGTTTCGTGAGCGGCATCTCGAGGACGGTCACCAGCCGGTAGAGCTCCTCTGCGACGTTCATCTCACGGGATCGGTGGCTCCGGTACATCTCACGGGCCGCCTGCGGGTCGATACACGACAGGGAGTCGAGAGTGTCCTCGTTCGCGTCGAGCGCGTCGCCGACGAGGTCGTGCTGGCGGATCACCTCGTTTTTGTCCTGCCACGGACCCCCGGTTCGATAGGACCGCGGTCGGTCGAGCTTGTCAAACTGGTTCGACACCCGTGTCCCGACGACGTGTGCCGCTTTCGGATAGGAGAGAGGGAGTCGCGTCGAAGAGTGGGGTATGCGAGCCAGAGCCGGGCTGAGCGATCGGATGCCCGCGTACACCAGGTCGTGGCGGAGTCGGTATCGCAGCGGCATCGAGAGGTGGAGGTCGACCAGGCGCCGGTCGAGGAAGGGGTTGCGGGTCGGGGCGATTTGCAGCGCGCTGTAGAGGTCGAAGCCGATGCCGTTCGTGATGGGGAACAGCGAGGAGTTCATCGCCAGCTGGGTGATCGACTCGTAGGCGACGCCGTGGAAGTCGACGCGACCGTCCCGGGTGCGGAGGTTCGCCCGTAGCACGTCCCCGTATGGGGGCCCCGTCAGGTACGGGGGCTGTCGGGTCGGCCCGGCTTCGAGTTGTGCGGCGACGAACTCCTCACCGCTCGTCGGTCGGTCGACGAACGGCGGGTACAGCGTGACGCCGAAGGGCAAGTCGATCTCCTGTTGTGGGACGCTCCAGGCGCCGAAGAGGTCGTCGCTGTAGAGCCCGGTCAGGAGGGTATCGACCTCCCCAGCGATCCGCTCGGCGAATCCGAGCGCGTGACCGGTGTGAAACGGGCCGATGAACTCCATGATCGGCGCGGCGCGCTCGAGAAGTCTGGCGTGGTAGTCGGGTCCCCGATCGAGGCGGTCGAACGACGCTCCCGCGGTCGCCGCCGACCGTCGGGCGATCTTCGCCTCCCGGTTGGGCCCGTCACCCAGATGGAAGGTTGTGAGCGGAGCGTCCGCGGCGGCGAGGACCGCCCGGGAGTCGCTGCCACCGCTCAACAGCAGCCCGTGGTCGCCCTCGTCGGCGGTCCGATCCGCGACAGCGCGCTCGAAACGGTCGGCGAACTCCCGGACGAAGTAGTCGAACGGCTTGGAAACGGGCCGGTATCGTGGTTCCCAGTACTGGTGGTGGTCGATCGCTCCCGTCCCGAGGTCGTACGTCAGGACCGTCGCGGGGGGAAGCTGTTCGATCCCCGAAACCGGCGTTTTCGTGCCGAAGACGCGCCGAGCGTAGAGGTACTCCGAAAGGAACGCGTCGTCGAACCCGAACCCGACGTCCGGGGGCTCCGGCACCGTCTGGACGTTCGTCGAGAACGCGAATCGATCGTCGCCGACGGCGAAATACAGCGGCCTCGCGCCGAGGCGATCGATGAAAAACGTAGCCGTATCGGCCGTCGGGTCGTAGATACAGCCGACGAACTCGCCGTCGAGACGCGAGACGAAGTCGGTGCCGTGTTCCGCGTACTCCGCCGCGCACACGTCGGCGGTCCGGTTCGGGTCGACCGTCCGTCGACCCCGGCGGTCGTCCGTGACGCTGTAGACCTCGCCCCAGACCCAAAGGAGGCTCCCGCCGGCGGTCTCGACCGGCTGGTCTACCGTCGTTCCGGCGTGAAACGCCGCATGGACGGCGATATTCGCGTCACGATATGCCGTGTCGGTTTCGCCGCCCGCCACGGTCGGCGGGATCGTTTCGGGATCGTGTTCCGCCGCGTCCGTTCCGACGACCCCCGAGAGACCGACCATCGTTAGTTGGATCTCCCCGCTTCGGGCGGTGACTCGGTCAGTCGTCGGCCGCCGCGTTCGGCGATGAACTCGCTGACCGTGAAGCTCTGGAACGTCTCCGCGGGGCTCGTGTCGTACACGTCGGTGCCGGCGAGTCGATTGAGTATCACGGCGTTCCGGTGTGGTCCCAGACCCAGGTCCGGTGTGTTGACGCCGTGTGTGTGCATCTCCGCGTTCTGAACGAAGATACGGCCGTCCAAATCGGTCCGGAGCCGGTAGTCGCCGGTGACCGAGAGGCGACCCAACTCGTCGCGCCGGATGTCGTCCTCTAACGGCGCGAGAAACGGCGGATCGTCGCGACAATACCCGGTCGCCAGAACGACAATGTCGCTCGTATGGACGAATCGTTCCTCCTCTTCGTACTGCTCACAGAGCAACTGATAGGTGTCCGGTTCGGAGTCGACCCCGCCGATGGCCATCACCTCCGTCGCGGCCAGTAGCCCCACGTCGAGCTCCGTGGCTCCGATCGATTGCTCGTAGAGGAGGTCGTATATCTTCGCGCTGGTCCCCTTGTCGATGCCCTTGTAGACGAGGTCCTGCTCGCCGAGCAGTTCGTCTTTCGTGTCCTGTGGCAGGTCATAGAAGTAGTCGGTGTACTCGGGGGTGTATACCATGTGCCCGAGTTTGCCGTCGATCATCTGGTAGAACCCCGGCGAGCGGGTGATCCAGTCGAGGCTGTAGGCGTTGTCCGGTTGGCGTTCGAGGAGGTCGCGAAACACCTCGGCCGCGCTCTGACCGGAGCCGACGACGGTGACCGAACCGGCGTCCAGACAGCGCTCACGGTGGCTCAGATACGAAGCGGAGTGAAAGACGTCCCCCCCAAGAGAGTCCTCGAACTGTTCGGGGACGTGTGGGCTGGTCCCAATGCCGACGACCACGTTCTCCGCGGTGTAGGACTCCTGATTTCCTGTTCCCGGATGGACGGTCGTGACTTCGAAGACGCCCGCTCGCTCGGTGATGTCGGTGACGCGGCGGTCAAACTGAAGCGTTTCGAGCGAATCGGCCACCCATCGGCAGTACGCGTTGTACTCCCGGCGGGGAATGAAGAACTCCTCGTAGAAATAAAAGTCATAGAGACGGTTCACCTCGTGGAGGTAGTTGAGGTAACTGTACCGGTTCGTCGGATCGACCATCGTGACCAGATCCGCCAGGAACGGAACTTCGAGGGTCGTACCGGCTATCAGCGTGTCCTCGTGCCAGTTGAACTCCGGGTTCTGCTCGAGGAATCGAGCGTCGAGGTCGACCGGGGCTTCATCCAAGAGCGCCGCCAATCCGAGGTTGAATGGGCCGATCCCGACGCCCACGAGGTCGTATTCCGCGTCGGTCATCCGATCTCCCCCTCGAACCGCTCGCGCGTGCAGAACATCAACAGACCGGTCTTATCGGGCAACTCGACCTCCCCTTGGGGCTCGAAGCCGCATTTCTCGAAGACGTGAATCACCGTCTCGTTTCGGATGTCCGGCTCCGTGACGATGCGTTCGGTCTCGGGGTGCTGGAACTGGAAGGCGACCAGCGCTTTCACCAGCGGAGCCGCGTAGCCCTTGCCGAGATACTCCGTGGGACCGATGAGGAGATGGACACCCTGGTCCGCCGGATCAGCGTCGTAGTACTCGCCGATCCGATCCTCGGCGGCCCAGTAGGACTCCCAGTAGCTCATCGGCGTGTGGTCGAGATACCCGATGTAGAGCGTCTGGTGCGGGTCCGACGCACGTTTTCGGAGCGTTTCGTGAACCCGTGGCAGCGGGTCGTTCTGTTGCCAGTACGGAAGGACGTGATCGCTGTTCAACCAGGTGTGGAGGCGACCGAGATCCCGTTCGAGGTCGACCTCGCGGAAGCTGATGGCCTTGCCCAACTCCTCGTCGAAGGTGTGAAAACTGTACCCCGAACGAACCGTCTCACGGTGTCCGGTCATCGGTCCGTCGCCCGCTTTGCGTCCCCCGGGCTGGAGCCGTTCCCCCCGGCCCTCTCGTACGATCGCTCGGAACCACCGGTTGATATATTTGTGACACTTGATAGCATCGAAGGCTCTCCCTTGCCCTGTACTTTTTAGGTTGGCCTTAAAATACTTTCCTCTGGATACCGGGCCCAGCCGGGGCAACGTCGACCGGGACGAGCGCGTCGTCGATCGGAGCCATGGTCACCGTCACGGAGCACGCGGAGCGAGTACGGTGTTGGTTTTTCGGGCCGATCGTTGGAGTGGTTTAGCGATCCCGATTAAGACCTTTCGTAAATGAATGCGTTTATGCATGGCCCATAGTATCCTCCAAACGATTTAGGTTCCCCTAATCCATGTCAACCTCCGACTCACCGCCTGCTTCGAGACGGGAAAAGATCGACGCGATGACGAGCGTCCTCAGGTACAATCCACGGCTTACGGGCGGGATCATCGCGCTCGGCGTGCTCGCCGCGACGCTAGAGGGGGTCGGACTGAGCTTCATCCTTCCCATCATCGAGTTGGTCCAGTCCGAGGGCGGAACCGCCACGGACGGGATCGCGGGCGTCTTCGTTGCCGTGTACCGCACGGTGGGCGTGCCGTTGACCCTCGGAACGGCGGTGGCGGGCGTGGTACTCGTCATGAGCGTCAGATTCACCGCGAGTTTCTTCGTGGCGTGGTTCCGGGAGGCGTTACGCACCTACTACATCCGAGACCTCCAGACGGAGGCGTTCTCGAACGCCTTCGACGCGAAGATCTCGTACTTCGATGAGGAGGGCTCCGACGACGTGCTGAACGCGATCATCACACAGACGTTCTACGCCGGGCGGGTAATCGAGAGCTTGGTGCTCTTCTTCGAACAGTCGCTGCTCGCCGTCGCGTACGGAGCCATCGCGTTGGTCATCTCGCCGGTACTCACCGTCGTTACCGCCGTGGCACTCGGGGGCGCGACGTACCTCTCACGCAGCATGGTAGAGTCGGGCTACGACGTCGGGGAGTCTGTCGCGGACGCGAACGAACGGCGCCAAGAAGCGGCACAAGCGGGGACACAAGGGATGCGGGACATCCGTATCTTCGGCATCGGCGACGAACTCTACGCCGACTTCCGGCGGGCGGTCGAGCAGTACACGGACGCCCGGATCACGCTGCGTCGCAACGAGGCGTTGATATCCAACTTCTATCAGTTCGTCGTCGCCGTCTCGGTCTTCGGACTCATCTATCTCTCCCTGACCCTCGTCGAGTTGAGCCTGAGTTATCTCGGACTGTTCCTCTTCGCGATGTTCCGGCTCGGCCCGAAGGCCAGTCGCGCCAACGAGTTGGTGTACCAGATCGAGAACGACCTCCCGCATCTCGTCCGCACGCAGGCGTTCACCGCCGAGTTGGCTCGACACACCGAGCCCTCGATCAGCACTCACCCGGTCCCGAAGACGGTCGACTCGCTCACCGCCGACGGCGTCGAGTTTTCCTATGACGGGGAAACCCCGGTCCTGCGTGGGATCGACTTCGAGGCCCGGAAGGGCGAATCCATCGCGTTCATCGGCCAGTCGGGCGCGGGGAAGTCCACGATCGTGTCGTTGCTCTCACGGATGTACGAGCCGACCGGCGGAGAGATCCGGGCGAACGGGACCTCCATTCACGGGATGGACATCGACGAGTGGCGCGAACACATCGCGGTCGTCCGACAGGACCCCTACGTGTTCAACGACACGCTCCGGTACAACCTCACGATCGGTAACCGGAACGTCTCCCGGAAGGAACTCGACAGGATCTGTGCGGTCGCCCGTGTCGACGAGTTCCTCGACGACCTCCCGAACGGGTACGAAACGTACGTCGGTGACGAGGGCGTTCGCCTCTCTGGCGGCCAGAAACAGCGCGTCGCGCTCGCCAGAGCGTTGCTCGACGACGCCGACGTACTGATACTGGACGAGGCGACGAGCGATCTCGACTCCAATCTCGAACGCGAGGTCCAGCGAGCCATCGAGACGATGGACCACGACTACATCGTCGTCACGATCGCACACCGACTCTCGACGGTGAAGAACGCGGATCGGATCTACACGCTCGAGGAGGGTCGAATAGCGGAAGCGGGTGATCACAGCGAGTTGGTCGAGAACGACGGGACGTACGCCGACCTCTATGCGATCCAGACGGAGGGCTAATGGTCCGTCCGGCGAAGGGTCCAGAGCACGCCGGGGCGAGGACCGTCAGCGGCTGAGACACTGCTCGTAGAGGGCCTCGAACTGGGGGATGACGACGTCGGCTCGGTACTCCTTGATCCGCTCTCGCGCTCGAACGGACAGTTCGGGCAGGACCCCGTCTTGGACCGCGCCGGTGATGACGTCCACGAACCCTTCGACCGACCCGTCCGTGGTTCGTCCCCCGTCGCCGACGATCGTCGCCACGCTCCCGACGTCGCTTGCGACGACCGGCGTGCCGGTCGCGAGCGCCTCGAGAAACACCCGGCCGAACGGCTCGTCCCACTGGCCCGGATAGACGAAGAGGTCGTGGGAAGCGAAGACGGCCGGGAGATCCTCGTTGGGGAGCCACCCGGTGAACGAGACCGCGGACGCGACGCCCTCGTCCTCGGCCCGTCGTTTCAGCTCCGATCGCAGTCCCCCGTCCCCGACGACCGTCAGGCGGAAATCGACCGCCGAACGGCGACGGAGCGACGACAGAACCGGGAGCAGGCGCTCGACGCCCTTGTGTTCGTCGAGGGAGCCCACGTACAGCAGCTCGTACGGCTCCGTGAAGTCGCTCCCGTGGCGTCTGTCGAACCGTTCATCGGCGAGGTTCGGGATCACTGTGAGCCGTTCTCGGGGAAACCCGAACTCCGCGTACGTCTCCCGGAGGTGCGGTGAGAGCGCGTGGTAGCCGTCGATACGGTCGGCCACCGCCTCGCCTCGCCGTATCAGTTCCAGATACCCCATTCTGCTCGCCGCACGGTAGGACGCGCTGTACTCGTCGTGACCGCCGCTGGTGGCGATCGAACACGCGGTGCATTTGGCGAGCCCGTTTGCGGTACACGCGTTCCGGTCCAGATACCGGAGGTCGTTTTTCGGACAGATCGCGCCATAGGCGTTGAGCGTCACGACGGTCGCCACGCCCGTGTCGGCTACGGCTCTCCCCAGCGCCGGCATGGCGTTCATGACGTAGCTGTGGACGACGTCGTAGTCACCGAGCTCCCCGGCCCGTTCGCACAGCGCGTCGTTCAACTGAAACCCGGTGTGGTAGGGGTACCCCGACGGGTCGAGCGGGCGAACGGAAACCCCGTCACCGACATCGGCGTCGGCACCCTCGGGCGGTCGCTCGCGACAGTAGACGGTGACCTCGTGGCCCCGCTCGGCCAGTTCGAAGACGATGCGCGAGGCACTGTGAGTCGCACCCGTCCCCTCGCTTTGGGGGTAGCTCGGGTGAACGAAGGCGATCGTCAGTGACATCTCCCCTGAGCCAGTGTGCCGGTCATTCCGCGTATCCGAGGTTTCGTAGGCGATCGGTCACGACGTTCTCCTCGACGGTTCCCGCCCGCTCCTCGACGGTGCCTCGGGTTATCCGCCGCCGTGGTCCGGACTCCGAAACGAGCCACGGAACGTCGACGAGCTCGTCCGTGTAGATCCCCCGGGGGTGGCCCCACTCGCGAAACGGGACGGGAAACGCCCGTTCGCCGATCATGTTCCCGTGATCGGCTGTCACGACGGTCTTTCCGTCGAGTTCGGTCAGGAGCTCCTCGACCGACGGGAGCACGCGTTCGAGGTTTTCGTCGTAGAGGCGCCATATTTCGCTCCGGTCGAGGTCGAGCGTCCCCTGCAGGAGACGGTTCCAGACGTTTTCGGCCTCGACGCCGGTCCCGTCGAGATGGCCCTTATCGAACCCGGCGTCCGACCCCAAGAAGGGGTAGTGTGGCTGCATGTAGTGCACGACGAGTCGTTTGTTGGGGTGTCGCTCCACCGCTTGCCGGGCGTACGCCGTGAGGGTCCCGGGGAGAACGGTTCCATGGTCCTCGTCCCAGCCGTCCTCGCGCCAGACGTCGACGACTTCGTGGAACGCGGGCCGTATCGACGCCCGATGCTGGTAGAGTTGGGGGTTGGCCGTCACGTACACGGTGTCGCTGAGATCACGGCCGGCGACGTTCGCCTGAAGGAACTCCACGGTCGTCGATCCCCGCGAGCGGCGGCGTTCGAGCCGTCCCGGGAGGTCCGCACAGCGCTCGAACATATCGTAGCGACAGGCATCGAGGAGGATCAGCGTGTCCCAGTCCGCCGCGAAGACGTCGATGCCGTCGGGATTGTACTCCCGAGTCCCGAGGCGACGGTAGAACAGCCGGTTGATGCCGCGCAGGAACAACACCGGGTTGTGCAGCGCGCGGCGCAACCGTGAGCGCGTCTCCATTCGGTTCGGGATCGACCGAGCACCGAGTTTAGCCTTTCGTTGAAGGGGAAGATACTAACTCGTGCCCACGATCGGGGTCGTATGCACGTGTTGCTGGCGACGAACAACCTCTTTCCCGACCCCGAGGCGACGGGTTCGGGCCGGTACAACTACGAGGTCGGGCGTCGGCTCGCAGATCGGGGCCACCGCGTCTCCGTCCTCACGAGGCGACGGGGCGAGACGCCGACACGGGAGACCGTCGCCGGAATGGACGTGCGCCGATACCGGGCGTCGATCCCCCGTCTTCCCCTGACGCTGCGCGAGATCGCCCAGCACGTCGCGGCCGTCGAGGCGGCGAAACCGGTAGACCTCCTGAGTGGTCACGGGGCGTTGAGTTCGTTCGGCGTCGACCGAGCGATCGACGCTACGGTTCCCAGAACGTACACGCTACACGGGCTGTGGGCCGTCGAATACGACCAGCGGGCGTCGTCAACCCCGGCGTCGGCACCGTGGCACTGGCTCAACCGACGTATGCGACACCGGATCGAGGCACGAAACATCGCCCACAGCGGGGTCGTCGTCGTGCTCAGCGAGTTCATGGACGAGCGTCTCGAACGGTTCCATCCCGAGGCCCCGCCGAGCACGATCATTCCCGGTGGGGCCGATACGACACGCTTCCGGCCCGGAGCAGCCACGGAAACGAACGCCTTCTCCACGACGGGGCCGAACTTCCTCACCGTCCGCCGGCTGACGCCGCGAATGGGGCTTGAGACGCTGCTCGATGCCTTCGGATCGGTCGTCGAGACGACGCCGGACGCGCACCTCTATATCGGCGGGAGCGGTCCGCTCCGCGAGGATCTGGAGTCGCGTTCGGAGCACCTCGGGATCGATTCGGCCGTGACGTTCCTCGGCTACGTACCCGAGGACGAGCTCGCAGCGACGTACGCCGGGGCCGACGTGTTCGTCCTGCCGACCCTAGAACTGGAGGGGTTCGGGCTCGTCACGCCGGAGGCGCTGGCGGCAGGTACGCCGGTCATCGGCACGAACGCCGGCGCGACGCCGGAGATCCTCGGCGATCTCGAGCGAGATCCGAACATCCCGGAGCCCCTACTGGTCGCCCCCGGGGACACCGAGGAGCTGGCAGCACGGATGACCGCCTGGCAGGCGCTGTCGCCGGCCGAGCGGGCGGCGGCGGGCGAGGCGTCTCGAGCCTACGTCACTAACGCGGGCTACACCTGGGAGGCAGTCACCGACCGCGTCGAGGCGCTCTTCGAGCAGCAGGTCCAACGCACAACGTAAACAGTTATTCGCACTGCGATCCCTCCCCCGCGTGTGCACATCGTAACGGCGATCCGCGACTCGCGCGTCTATCGTTGGGCCGTCGACAGCGTCGTCGTCTCGGTGCTAAGCGACGAGCGCGTGCTGAAAGGGCTAGTCGGGGTGGTCGTAGTGGCGAGCGTCGTGTCGGTGCTCGTCTCGAGCCTGGGGGTTGGCATCAAATTCCTCGGCGTTCTCCTCCTGTTTACCGTGCTGCGGTCGGCGACGGAACGCTGATTCGATTCGACGGCTGATGGACCGGTACCACGTCTCGAGTACGGGCGCACTGAAGATGCAGAGGAGGAAGACGAAGATGCTCCGGTGACGGATCGTCGTGCCGAAATTGGCGTCGACGAGCCCGTAGCCGACGATACCGGCGACGTAGAACGTCGCGAGCATCACCAGCACCACGTATCGCGTCTCGGTCCGCCGGATCGAGACGAAGGCGGTCGCCGTGACGACGACGAGGGCCGGCAACGAGAGCACCGCCAGCATATCGAAGGTCGAGCTGACGTGGAAGGGAAACGGCGCGAACTGGAAGTACACTGCCCGAATGGGGGCCGCCAATACGACGTCGAGCCACGATCCGTACTCCATCCCCTCGAGGTAGGCGGCGCCACCCACCGCACGGTACTGCAGGCGGCGATCGAGGGAGTCGACCGGGAACACGGTCGCGAATAGGGCCAGTCCAACGATCCCGGCCGGAGCCGCCGCCAAGAGCAGCGATCGTGGGGTGACCTCGCGGCGGGTGAACACCTCGATGCAGACGACACCGATACCGACGAGCGCCGCTAACACCGCGAGGAGGGCCAGTTCCTCCCGGAGGAGCAACACCGCCCCCCAGAGGGGCACGGCGGACAGGCCCGTCCAGTAGTCCCACTCGTCGAGTGCGCGAACCACGATCGCGAGCAGCCACATCGCGAGCAACGTCGATAGCGCGTCTCGCATCGGGAGGGAGGCGAACAGGAAGGGAAGCGGGAAGAACAGCAACACGACGAAAAGCCCGTTCGTCGGATCCGTCTCGGGATAGAGCCGCCGAGCGATATCGGCCGCCGGAAGCGGGATCAACACGGCGAGAAGGCCGTTGACGATCGAGAGCGTCGTCGTATCGGCGCCGAAGACGGCATACACGAGCGCCTGGAACGTGGCGAAGGCATCGACCGCCGAGAAGGGACCGGTCGGGTTCCCGGCCAGAATGCGGAGGGCGTTCTCGTGAAACAGCGCGATGTCCCACTCGTAGGGAAGCACCGGAAGGACGACGACCGAAAAGAGCAGGTGTCCGGCGAGGGCGAGAGCGCCGGCGTACCGGTAGACGGCCGGGTACGGTCGGCTGAGAAGCGTGAAGAGGAGAACGACTGCGATGATCGCGAGGAGCATTCCTCGATCCGAGGTTGCGGGGGGTGAGTCATATACCTACGGATCACGGACCGCCGTCGAGGACCTCACGGTACACCCGTTCGGTCTCGCGAAGCATCCGGTCGCTGCTGAACTCACGGCGGACCCGCCGCTGTGCGTTCACGGAGTAGCGCTCATAGCGCTCGCGGTCCTCGAGTAGCGTCTCGATGGCGTCGGCGAGTGCCTGAGGATCACCGGGAGCCACCGTCAGACCCGTTTTCCCGTCGACGCTGACGTAGGGGACGCCCGTTGGAAGCGCCGTGTTGACCACGGGAAGCCCCTGGCTCATCGCCTCGAGTTGCACGATTCCGAACGACTCGTTGGCCTCCACCGATGGAAGGACGAACACGTCCGACTCGCCGTAGAGGTGGGCCAATCGGTCGTCGGAGACGAACCCCTCGAACGTCACCGTGTCGGCGACGTCTTGGGCCGCAGCCTGTCGTTCGAGACGCTCGCGTTCGGGGCCCGTTCCGACGACTGTGAGCGTTCCGTCAACCCCGCGCATCGCCGAGACGAGGTGGGTGACACCCTTGAACGGGACGAGGCGCCCGACGAACAGCACCCGCCGTCCGGACGGTCGGCGAGGACTGATCGGCGTGTCGTCGGTGTCGACGCCGAGCGGGATCACCGTCGTCTTGTCGGCGAACGGCGCGATGCGAGAGCATTGATCGCGCATGTTCGGTGACGTGACCAGCACTCGACGAGCACTCCGGAGGAATCGATCGAGGACCGGCTCGTAGGGATAGACGACCGGGCCCTTGCCGATGACGTCGTCGTGAAACGTCGCCACGACCGGCGTGTCGGTACGGGCGAGCAGATGGCTCACCGGTCCGACCGGGAACGGGAGGTGGTAGTGGACGAGGTCCGCCCACCGGAGTTGCTCGCGCAGGCGGAGCGGGAACGTCGGAACCAGCGGCGTCGATTTGATGTTCCCGAGGTTTCCGGCGCGAACGACGGTCACGCCGTCCACTTCGTCGACGCGTCCCCGACCGCGTTGAACCGCCGTCAACACGCGGAACGAAACGTCGTCGATGCCGGTGACCAAACGGTTGACTACGTTCTCGACGCCGCCGGTAAACGGGTGATAATGTTTGCAAACGTGGAGCACACGTATCCGCTCGTCCGATTCGGAGGCGCTCCTCATTCGCTCCTGACAGGGGTTCCCAGGAGAACCGGGTGGTCTCGCCGCGTATTTCGATCCCGACGCATCGTGTTCATCGGACACGACATCCCCTATAAATCGTTCGGTGGAGGACAGCTTTCAAACGAAGGCACCGTTGCTCTCCTAGCTGAGCCGCCGCTATTCATCGTCAGCATCGTCAACGGTACCGACAGGACTCGTATTTTGCCCGTCTCCAAATCGATCCCGGTAGCAAGGAAGTTCCATTCCATCCTCTCAATTCTTGGCCGTCGTCCGCGGGGAAAATCCCGATCGTGTCAGTCCCAGAACTGGGGAACCGTCCCCTCGATCTGATAGCCCTCGCCCTGGTTGCTGTCCGAGAGGAGCATTCGACACTCACCATCCATCGACAGCGGGCCCATAACATTTGTCAGCAGGATCTCGCGGGTTTCGGTGCGGTGGAGTTCGTACCACTCGTCGCCGTCGACGCTCGCGAGGAGGACCGAATCCTCCGCGGTGTCGTTCATCGGCGAATATCCGAAGGGCATGAGACAGAGTTCGCGCCCCTCCTCGAGGTTCTCTCGGATGTGCCAGCGTCGCCGAGCGTACATCCCCATCGTGTCGTCGTCGGGATCGGTCTTGATCTGGACGTGCACCCGTTCGAAGTCGCTCGCCTGTTCGGGGACGTCGTCGGGACCGTCGCGCTCCCACCGAAGGATCCCTTCGGGCGACCCGTCCGACCCGAGCGTCACGCAGTCCTTGAAGGCGGCGACCTGCGTGACCATCGTGATCGCGCCCCGTTCGTCGACCGTCTCCCACGATTCGCCCACGTCGTCGCTCCAGAAGAGTTGCGAGTTGCCGTGATCTCCCATCGCGACCCAGATCCGCTCGGCGTAGGGGTCCCATTCGACGTCGTGAATGTGGTTGTTCGCCGCCTCGGTGCTGTTGACCTCGGGCTCGAGGATCTTCTTGAATGACTTCCCGCCGTCAGTCGAGAGAATGACCTCGTTGCCGTGCAATCCTTCCTCGTAGTCCGAGAGTTCGTAGCACGCCAGAAGTACGATGTCCTCGTACGTAACGTGGTTGAGGCTGTTCGAGACGCGCCCGTAGTCGAACTGGTAGAGGAGTTCGTGATCGGTGTGATCATCGGTGAGCCGATAGACGCGCCCACCGTCATCGTACTCCTGGCCGCCAACGGCGACGATGATCTCCCCGCTGTCGGGCACGACGACGTTTTCGACGCGACCGTCCTCGTCCTCGAACGTGTACAGTTCCTCAGTTGTTTTCCACCAGTCGTCGCTCACAACCACGCTGAGATCGTCACGACCGTAGACGCGCTCGTTGTGGTCGATCCACACCGGCTGTCCGTTCTCGCGTTCGTCGCGAACGTCGAGATCGTAGTGATAGAAGGGTTCGCCGTCGCCACCTTCGGGCTCGGGTTCGGGGTCGCTATCGCTGTTGTCGTCGTCCTCTTCTCCGGCGGACTCATCGGTATCGTTCTCCTCCGACGGTTCGGTTTCCTGCCTCCCGAGACACCCCGCGAGTGCGGCACTGGTCGTACCCAGCGCCGAGAGTTCGATAAATCGTCGACGGTTCATATCTCGATACACCGTCTCGAAGCAGATAGTTAAAAATCTGATAAGTAAATGGATATGATATGAAATGGAACCGGGGAACACGGATGTCAGCAGGAATTGATCGCGGGCGGTAGTGGAGAAGAAAGGCGGAATATCACCGTCGAGAAATCCCTCTCAGCCCGCGATCGGTCGGGAGGACGTTCGTTTTAGGAATTTAGTAACAGTTGCCGTCCGATCCAGAGAGAGGACGTCTATACGGTCGTATAAGTAGATATTAGACCGGTATTTCGACCGCAGTAGAGAGAGTGACTCGGGAGGGGTCTCTGTTAGTTTAGACAGTGATTTCACTGAAATGTGGATGGATCGTTCGCCGTGCGGGCGATCGATTCAGTCCGATACTGAACCCTTGGGGCCACCTCTCCTCGATCAGCAGTCCAGTAGTACTCGGGAGGGGAAAGAGGTTTTATCGGCGGACTTCGTTGCGTGTTATCATGGGTTATGTTGTCAAGATGCCGAAATTGGGACTCGAGATGGAACGAGGGACGATGCTCGAGTGGTATATCGACGAGGGAGAGTCGGTTACGGAGGACGAGGTGATCGCCGAAATCGAATCGGAAAAGAGCATCGGCGAGATCGAGGCCCGTGAGGACGGCGTCCTCCGAGTCAGAGCGCTCGAGGAGGGCGACTCGATTCCGCCGGGAACGCCGATCGGGATCGTCGCCGGCGCCGACGAGGACATCACTGAGTTGGAGGCCGAGTTCGATACCGACGAGGAGGGAACCGACACGACCGAGGTGGATAAGTCGGCATCGACCGCTACGGCGTCATCGAATACCGATACGGGAGAGGCTGCGAGCGCAACACCACGCACGGAGACGGACGAAAGTGCGGACGTGAAGGCCTCCCCACGGGCGGAACGTCGAGCAAAGGAGCTCGGTGTCAAGCTCGCCGACATCGGGGGGAGCGGCCCACAGGGTGCGATCATCGAAGCCGACGTCGAAGCGGCGGCTACCGAGGACACGGGAGCGAGCGCAGCGGCGACTGCCGAACAAGTCAGGGCCTCTCCACGGGCGAAACATCGCGCCGAGGAGCTCGGGGTCGATCTCACGACGGTCGATGGGTCGGGTCCACAGGGAGCGATCACCGAGGACGACATCGAAACGGCGGCCGACGGGACCGAGACGCCGACGGCAGCTATCGATGCTGCGGGCGCCAAAGACGAACACGCAGTCGCCCCGTCGGGTCGATACCGAACCGCGACGCTCGTTATCGAGGGCGAGGCGGCCGATACGGTTATCGAAGCGGTCGATCTCGCGGGGCAGGCGTTCGACGTCGAGCCCTCGCTGGTGGACGTGTTGACGGTGGCGGTCTCGGCGACGGTACGTGATCGGCCCGAATTCAACGCGACGGTCGAGGACGAAACCCACCAGCTTCGCACCCAACAAGACATCGCCATCGGGACGACATCCGACGGCGACCTGCTCACGCCCGTCATCGAGAACGCCGGCGAACTGTCGTTCGCAGAGCTCGTCGAGGCTCGTCACGAGACGGTCGATACGGCGATCGCGAGCGGCGTGGCCGACGGCCGCGCCACGTTCGCACTCGGGCTCGAGGAAGAGATCGACGCTCCAGTCGAGTCACTGCTCACGGCGCCGACGGTCGCCGGTCTACTCGTGAACAGCTCGCGCCGACGGGCCATCCCGGCCGAAAACGGCGTTTCACTCGAACGATGTCTCTCGCTGTCGCTCGCGTACGATACGCGTGTGCTCGGTGATCGAGACGCCGAGATGTTCTTAGAGACGCTTCTCGAACACATCGACAACACACCCGAACTCGTGTTGCGAACCTACAGCGAACGGGTTCGATAAGATCGGATAGTTCCCACAGACCGCTCGGCTAGAGGGGGGAGAAACGCGAGTGATCGTCGTCTCGACGGGCGCTTTCTGAACTGACGGACGGATTCAGGATGTCCTCATCGATGGGCGAACAAGCCGGACTGGGCGGTTTCTTCGAAGAACGCCTCGAAGGAGACGAGCCGCGGGCCCGAATCGAGCGCTCGAAACGCGACGACCTCATCGACGACTTCGAGCTCGCGCTCGCCGTCGGCCCCGAGCACGCCCTCGGTGACGTCGACCGTCATCGACTCGTCCGGTGAGAGTCGTCGGCGTTCCTCGACGCCGAGGTCGGCCACCATACCGGGAGCGACAACCGCAGTCGCCGTTTGTGGGGCCGTCTCGGCGTCGGCGAGCCGAAGTCCGACCGCGTCCGGATCGTCGGGTGCAAGCGAGCCGAACGCGCCCGCAACGCTACTGAGGCCGATATCGGCCGGGTTCGCCCGCGAGACGATCCCGCCGGCCAGATCGGCTGGGTCGATCATCGCACGGGTCCCGATAAACGTCCGGTCCGAGAGTTCGACCGAGGCAAGCCCGGTGACGCGCTCGTCCGATGTAGTCCGGGCTTCGACCATGCCGTGGTGAGTCGTGACCGCCTCGGCGTCGACTCCGCCGGTCGCAATGAGTGCGGCGGCCGCCCCGGCGAGCGTGCCGTCGATGGCGGTCGGGACGACGTTGTTCGTCCCCGTCGAGACCGAAAGCAGCGGGACGTCACCGCACTCGAGGGCGGTGTCGCGGCTCGTCCCGTCGCCGCCGAGGACGACGATCGCGTCGGTCTCCGCACGAAACCGCGCCGCGGCCCGGCGGGTGTCGGCGGCGGTCCCCTCGATGGGGAGATCGAGCAACGCAGTCTCGACGTCGGGGCTTTCCTCGGCGGCGCTCGCGGCGATCCCGGCAGTGTCGGGCATCAAAAGCGCTTCGGGAGGGTTCGAAACGGCCTGCAGCCCTTCGAGAACGCATTCGGCGACCCGGCGCTTCGCGTAGTTGTCGACAACCGTCGCACCGCCGGTCAGTCGCCGAATATCCCGTCCAGCCGAGGGGTTGACGATCAGTCCGATACGATCGCCCACCGCTAGACGATCCGCTCGATGGCATCCCTGACCTCTTCGCCTCCGGGGAGGACCTCCCCTTCGAGCGGCGGGCTAAACGGCATGTGCGTATCGGGCACGCCTACCCGCTGGATCGGCGCATCGAGACTGTAGAAGGCGTTTTCGACGGCTCGAGCCACCACCTCGGCGTGCGTACCGTACGAAAGGGGACTCTCGTCGGCGACGACTAATCGTCCAGTCTTGTTCAGGCTCTCGACGATGGTGTCGGTATCGAGGGGATAGAGCGATCGCAGGTCGATCACCTCGACGTCGGTGTCGCCCTCCAGATCATCGGCCACCGAGAGCGACTCGCCGACGAGCCGTTGAGTCGCGACGACGGTCACGTCCGAGCCCTCACGTTCGACGTTCGCCTCTCCCAAGGGGATGGTGAACTCCTCGTCGGTGGGCACCTCGCCCGACTGCTCGTAGATCATCTTGTTCTCGAAGAAGAAAACGGGGTCATCGGAACGGATCGCCGACTTCAGCAGGCCCTTCGCGGCCGCGGGCGTGCCCGGTGCGACGGCCATCAGGCCGGGGAAGTGGGCGATCCAGGCGTGGACGGTCCCCGAGTGCTGGCTCGCCGCGCCCATGCCCCCGCCCTCGGTGGTGCGGACGGTGACGGGCATCTCGGTCTTCCCGCCGAACATGTAGCGCATCTTCGCCATCTGGTTCATCGTCTGCTCCATCGCGACCCCGATGAAATCGGAGAACATGAGCTCGACGACCGGGCGCGAACCGGTCGCGGCCGCGCCGGTTGCCGCACCCATGAACCCCGATTCGCCGATGGGAGTATCCCGCACGCGGTCCTTTCCGAACTGCTCGTGGAGGTCGCCGGTCACGTCGAGCACTCCGCCCATCGTCGCGATGTCCTCGCCCATGAGGAAGACGTCCTCGTCGCGGTCGAGTTCTTCACGGAGCGTCTCGCGGATCGCCTCCCGGACCGTCATCGTCTCGGTCTGCTCGGCCTCGAGTCCCGCGCTCGCCATCAGCGCTCACCTCCGTTGTCGTGATCGGGCCCACCGTCGGCACGCACCTGCTGAGCGAAGCGCGTAAGCTCTGGCACGTCGGCGCCGAACATATCGTCGTAGGCTTCCTGTGGGGTCGGTTCCTCGGCATCCAAGGCGTATTCGAGGGCCTCCTCGATGGTCGATTTCGCCTCTTTGGTCAGCTCCTCGAAACCGTCATCGGTGAGTTCACCTCGGTCCATCAGGCGCTCGGCGAAGGAATCGATCGGATCGCGGGCTTCCCAGCGTTCGACCTCGTCGTCCTCCCGGTAGAGCTCCTCGTCGCCCTCGAAATGGCCGTGGAACCGGTAGGTCTCGGCCTCGATGAACGTCGGTCCCTTCCCGTCGCGAGCGCGTTTTCGCGCCTCGCTTACGGCCTCGTTGACCGCGGTGACGTCCATCCCGTCGACGGTGATGCCAGGGATGTTGTAGGCACCGGCGGTCGCACTCAGGTTCTCGACGTTGTGCTGTTCGTCGGCCGGCGTTCCCTCGCCGTAGCCGTTGTTCTCGACCAAGAAGATCACGGGTAAGTCCCACGTCGCCGCGAGATTCACCGCCGAATGGACCTGTCCCTGGGCGACGGCCCCATCGCCGAGGAAGGAGAGCGCGACTCGATCCTCGTCCTTCCGGTCGATCGTCAGCGCCGCACCGGTTCCGAGCGGCGGGCCGGCACCGACGATCCCGTTGGCACCGAGCATCCCGGCGTCGACGTCGGCGATGTGCATCGAGCCTCCCTTGCCATTGCAGTAGCCGTCGCGCTTGCCGTAGAGTTCGGCCATCATCGGTTTCGGGTCGAGCCCCTTTGCGATACAGTGGCCGTGGCCCCGATGCGTGCTCGTAATGTAGTCGTCCTCCTCCAAGGCGGCACACGCGCCTACGCCCACCGCCTCCTCGCCGATATACAGGTGAACGAACCCTGGTATCTCGCCGTCGGCGAAGCGCTCCCCCGCCGTCTCGTCGAACCAACGGATCGTGAGCATTCGTCGTAGCGCCTCCTTACGCCCCGCTTCCGTCTCCAGATCTATGCTTGGCATCGCGAAGCAAAACGTAACGATCAATATTAACTGTTGGGTGTTATCTATTGTCGTGGATGGTGCGGAGTACTCGCGCGTAGGAACCGCGGAACGGGGTCGTAAACCAGCGGTACCCGCCGCGGTCTCGCCCCTTTTCCGACGGACGCCGTTACAGCCGACGATGCCAGTCAGAGACGAGCCGCCCACGACGGAGTCGGTTCGCGAACGGACGAGCCTCGCGGGCGCCACGGCGGTAGTGACCGGCGCCTCCAGCGGGATCGGACGCGCCATCGCCGAGACGTTCGTCGCCGACGGGGCCGACGTCGTGATCTGTTCACGGACACAGTCCGACGTCGACGCGGTCGCCGAAGAACTGAACGGGACCGGGCTGCCGGGCGAGGTCCTGCCCGTCGAGTGCGACGTCACCGATCGCGAGTCGGTCGAGGTGCTCGCACAAGCGACGATCGAGGAATTTGGGGATGGCGATGATCAGAGCCCGTCTGCTCGGGGGACGTCGTCCTCCGGCGTCGACGTTCTCGTGAACAACGCCGGGGGCACCGGTGCCGGCGGCCCCCTCCACGAGGTCGAGCCGGAGGACTGGGATGACGTCCTCGAAGTGAACCTCACGGGCACGTTCAACGTCACCCGGGCGTTCGCCGACGCACTCCGGAACGGCGGCGGTTCGGTCGTCAACACCGCGAGCATGGCTGGGCGCTACGGCGTCGCCGGCATGGGACCGTACAGCGCCGCGAAGGCCGGCGTCTCGATGCTTACCCGGACGCTCGCCAGCGAGTGGGCCGACAGCGACGTTCGGGTCAACGCCGTCGAGCCGGGATTCATCGCCTCGCCGCCCGTCGTCGAGAGTTTCGATCTCGACGAGATTCCCGACCGCGAGTCGGTCGAACGGCAGGTCGGAACGCCCCACGAAGTGGCCGATACCGTTCGATTCCTCGCGAGCGACGCCGCCTCGTTCGTCAGCGGCCAGACGATCGCGCCGAACGGACCACCCCACACGTTCTCGCCGCCTGAGGCGTAACCGTCGCCCCGAAGCCGGCCACGGATCACAGGGCAATCCTCCACGCGATACGTCGTCGGTCAGACGCGAGTTCCGCAGTCATAAATGGCCGTGCTCCGGAACCGACTCGCCGCGAGCGTCACCCTTTCCGTCGGGACGACCCAACGGCCTCGCGATGCGATCCTATCTCGACGACTTCACGCGTCGCGACTGGCAGGACGAATCGACCGATGGGACAGTTCGTCTCGCCGTCGTCGGCCTCGGTTGGTTCGCCCGCGAGCAGGCGCTTCCCGGTATCGGGAAAAGTGAGCGCTGCGAGACGACGGTGCTGGTTACCGGCTCACCGGAGAAGGGCGAACGAGTCGCCGCCGACACCGGCGCCGAGCACGTCCTCTCCTACGAGGAGTTCCACGAGGGCGAGGCTGCCGACGATTACGACGCGGTATACGTCGCGACGCCGACCGGACGCCACCTCGAATACGTCGAGACGGCGGCCGAACTCGAAAAGGACGTCATCACCGAGAAGCCAATGGAGAAGTCCGTCGAACGCGCCGAGCGTCTACGGGAGGTCTGCGAGGCGGCGGGCGTCACGCTCATGGTCGCCTACCGCCCCCGAATGGAGCCGGACTTCCGGCGCGCCCGCGAACTCGTCCGCGACGGTGTCATCGGCGACGTGACCGAGGTCCACGCGCAGTTCTCCTTTACAGTCCTGGACATGGGCGGACCCGATCAGTGGCGCATCGACCGCGAGCTCGCCGGTGGCGGTGCACTGATGGACGCGGGCGTTTACACGGCGACGGCCGCGCGTTTCTTCGCCGATAGCGAGGCCGTCTCCGTCCAGGGCGAGACCGTCTCCGATCACGAGGCCTTCGACGAGGGCGTCGAGGAGCGCGCCAACTACATGGTCCGGTTCGAGAACGGTGTCACGGCGTCGTGTTCGACAAGTTTTACCGGCGCGTACAACGACTGGGTCGAGATCAACGGCACCGAGGGGACGATTCGGATCGACCCGGCGTTCTGGTTCAACGTCGACCGCGAACTCACCGTCGAGCGCGAGGACTGGGAGGCGACGGTGACTGGGCCCTCGGTCGACGAGGTCACGGAGGAGTTCGATCACTTCGGGTACGCGGTGCTGACCGGCACCGATCCCGAGCCCGGTGCCGGGGTCGGAATCGCCGATCTCGAGCTGCTCGAAGGCGTCTACGAGTCGGCCGAATCGGGCGAGCGCGTTCGACTCGACTGACACAGGGACTCTGCGGTCAGTTCCCGACCGCGTGTAAGTCGGCCGCGAGGGCGTCGATCGCCTCGCGGGCGCGGTCCCACTCGGGCTCGGCGAGCATCGTGAGAAAGCCGTGGATCATGTCGGGGTACTCGAGGCGGTTCACTGAAACGCCGGCGTCCTCGAGGCGGTCGGCGTACGCCCGGCCCTCGTCGCGAAGCGGGTCGAACCCACAGGTGAGGACGGTCGCCGGCGGCAATGCCGTGAGATCGGGTGCTCGAAGCGGGGAGACGTAGGGGTGGTCACCGTCGAACTCGGTTTCGAGATACGCATCCCAGAAGCGCTCCATATCGCTGCGCGTGATGAAGTAGCCACTGGCGTTCTCGGTATACGAATCCGTCTCGAAGGCGTGGTCGGTCACGGGATAGACGAGTAGCTGATGGGCGATTGCGGGTCCATCGCGGTCGCGCGCGAGCAGCGCGACCGCCGTCGCAAGCGTTCCCCCGGCGCTGTCGCCGCCGACCGCGAGGCGCTCGGGATCGACGCGAACGTCGGTTTCGAAACCGAGATCGGGCTCGTCGGAGAGCCAGTCGAGGGCACCATAGCAGTCCTCGAGCGGCGCGGGAAACGGCGCCTCGGGCGCGCGACGATAGTCGACGGCGACGACGAGACAGTTGGCGGCGTTCGCCAGCGCGCGGGCGGCGAGGTCGTGGGTCGCGAGGTCGCCGACGACCCAGCCCCCGCCGTGAAAGAACAGGAGCGTCGCTTGCGGCCCTTCGGTTCCACCGGGGTCGTAGCTGCGGATCGGGATCGGGCCGTTCGGACCATCAATAGTTCTGTCGCTGACCTGTTCGATGGGTTCGGACGGGCCCCCGGTCGGGACGGTCAACTCGAGGTACGTCTCGCGTGCCTGAGTGGTTGATTGACGGTAGAGCGGCGGGACACCGCCTTCCGAGAGCTCGTGGAGCAGGTCTTCCGCTTGGGGGTGGAGTTCCGTCGACATGAGAGGACACCGATACCTCTCGTTGTCCGTGCTACCTATTAACAGTGTGCCCGGGCAGGTGCAGTCGGCGGCGTCAGTCGAGGGACTCCCCTCGAGAACGGGATGGCCGCAGTCATCGGTAAATGAAAGGGGTACCGCTTCGATCAACCGGCGAGTGGCGCCGCATTGGCACCCTATTCGTCACGTATCACGACGGCCTGCACGTACTCCTCGGCGGTTCGGCGCGCGGTGGCGAGGGCGTCGTCTCCGAGGACGACCTCGCGGGTACGGGCCCCGTCGACGATCGTCATGAGCGCTCGGGCGACGTGGTCGGGATCGACCTCGGCGAAGACGCCCGCCTCGATCCCCTGGGCGATCACGGTCTCAAGGAGGTAGCAGACGTACTCGTCGTTCTGCTGGAAGCGTTCGCCGAAGGCCTCCTTGTAGGGGGCCTGGCTTCGCATCTCGAGCATCGCCACCAGCAGGTCCCGGTGGTCCTCCAGTTCGACGAGGAGTTGATCCAACAGCAGTTCCAGTCGCCGCTCGGGGTCCGTGGTCTCGACCTCGTGGACGCTGTCCTTGAACCGTCCGAGGATGTAGTCCAGAAACGTCGCCAGCAGGTTGTCCTTCGTGTCGTAGTGGTAGTGGATCGCGGCCGTCGATTTGCCGTACTCCGCGGCGATCCGTTTGACCGTGAGGTCCGCGTACCCGTGCTCGCGCAACGCCCGGTAGGTCGCCCTCATGATCTCCTCGTCGGGATCCGAGCCGGATCGGTCCGGTGAGTCGGCCATTGGAGAACGAATAGGTCCCATACCGGATAACGGTTTTGACTCATCAGTTAGCTTCAGTGATGATCTGTTGAGTGCTAATTCGAGCTATAGCTACGGTTTCTGTACGAGTATGTCTTACACTCTCTCGATCAGAATGTTTTTGACTGACTGGTTAGTAAGTATAGTAATGACTGATACGAGCGACGAACGGCAGGCGGATATCGCGGCCACGTTCTACCGGAGAAGTACCAGGGGTGAACCGCGGAAGCGTCCGGTCCGGGGGAATGCAGGCGGACGAGCTCCGTGCCCGACTCCGTCGCGGGCTACCAGTTGCGGGACCGGGCGGGGCGGGGCGAACGGACGGGATCGTAATCGACGTACCGACCGATCAGGCGTCCTCGGGGTGAACCGCTGATGGGCGTCCGACGAGCCGTCAACGCTCTGTTCAAGAGCTCCGACGAGTTCGATCTCACCTCGGGTGGGATCGGCAAGCCGCTGTTCTATCTCTCCTTGCCAATCGTCGTGATGAACCTGTTTCAGACCGCCTACAACCTGGCGGACACGTTCTGGCTCGGCCAGTATAGCACGAGCGCGCTGGCCGCGATCAGCTTCGCGTTCCCGATGGTGTTCCTGATGATTTCGCTCGCGCTCGGGCTTTCGGTGGCCGGAAGCGTCCTCGTCGCCCAGTATACGGGTGCCGGCCAAGAGCGGCGCGCGGAGTACGCCGCCTCCCAGACGATCGCGTACGCGGTGCTCGCGTCGCTCGTTCTGGGCGTGATCGGCTACGGCTTCGTCGACGAGGCGCTGGCGCTACTGGGCGTGAGCCCCGACATCGCGCCGCTGGTCGTCGAGTACATGCAGGTGTACGCCGTCGGTCTGGTGTTCGTCTTCGGCTTCGCCGTCTTCATGTCACTGATGCGTGGCTACGGCGATACGATCACGCCGATGTACGTGATGGCGGGGTCGGTCGTGCTCAACATCGTGATCGATCCGCTGTTGATATTCGGCTTCCAGGGGAACCCGCTTTTCGCCTGGCTGGGCCTCGGCGGACTAGAAACCGGATTGTTGGAACTGACCGGCTACGCCGGCTCGGGCATCGAGGGAGCGGCCGTCGCGACGGTGTTCTCGCGGGCGCTGGCCTTCCTCGTCGGGGTCGCGATCATGTTCCGTGGGAATCGCGGCGTGCGCATCCGCCTGGGCCAGATGGTGCCCGACCTCTCGTTTGCCCGGAAGGTGGTCGATATCGGCGTGCCCGCCTCGATCGAGGGAACCGCCCGATCGCTGTCGATCAACCTGCTGTTGTTCGTCATCGCCGCGTTCCCCGAGTCGGTCGTCGCCGCCTACGGGATCGGTACGCGAATCTTCTCGGTGATCTTCCTGCCGGCGCTGGCGGTCTCCCAGGGCATCGAGACGATGACCGGCCAGAACATCGGGGCACGCAAGCAGGACCGGGCAGCCGAGACGAACCACTTCGGGGCCCGCGCGCTGCTCGCCATCCTGACGGTCGCCGGCGTACTCATCATGGTCGCCGCGCGACCGGTCGCCTCGATCTTCACGAACGATCCGGCCGTCATCGAACACAGCGCGACGTTCCTACGGGTCTCCGCGGTGAGTTTCGGCTTCATCGGCGTGATGCGCGCCTACACCGGTGGGTTCCGGGGGGCCGGACAGACGCTGATCGCCGCGGCGGTCTCGATTCTCACCCTTGGAATCATTCGCCTGCCGGTCGCGTGGATCGCGGCGGGTACGTTCGGGGCGCTCGGGCTCTGGATCGCGTTCCCGATCTCGAACGTGCTCGGCGGGATCATCGCCTACCTCTGGTTCAAACGGGGGACGTGGCGCACGAGCGATCTCACCGACTCGGAGATCGGCTTCGGGGAAACGAGTAGCGGGTCGGTAACGGACGACTGATGGCTCAGAGAGGGTGAGGGGCCCGTGATCGTTCAGAGAACGTCGTGATCTGGACCGATTAGCTTCGCAAGCTAATTCAATTCGGCGTTATATCGAAGAACTGACGAAATTATGTGGGACATGATCGCGCTGTTCGTGTTCGGCGCCGCCGTCGTGTTGTTCATCGGGCCACGGCTCAGCCGCGCCGCCGAGGAGCTCGCCGATGCCATCGGGATCGCACAGACGATCGGCGGGTTGGTCTTTCTGGGGGCGACGACGTCGCTTCCCGGCGTCATCATCTCGTTCGACGCCGCCCTCGGCGGGGAGGCGACGCTATCGGTGAGCAACGCGATCGGCGGGATCGCCGCCCAGACCGTCTTCATCGTCGTCGCGGACGCGGCGATGCGACGTGGCCCACTGAGTCGGGAGATAAAGATGGCGGCGAGCCTCATGCAACTGGCGGTCCTGATCTCCCTGCTGACGCTCATCATGCTCGCGATGTTGGCCCCTACCGGGCTCGTCCTCTTCGGCGTCCATCCGGTATCATACCTGCTCATAACTGCCGTCTTCGCCGGGTTTCGCATGATCCAGACCTCCGAGATCGAACCGAAGTGGTACTCCCGGCGGTTAACAGCCGAGATCCGAAAGCAGGTATCGGGCAAGGAAGACGACGTGGAGGTGAAGCTGACTGGCCGGCTCGTCGGCCGGTTTTTGGTCTTGGCCGCGCTCATCGGTGGTGCCGGTTGGCTGATCTCGTTCAGCGGCCAGGGTCTGATCGACGAGACGGGCGCGTCACCGATGCTCGTCGGGATGACGGGGATGGCGATCGCCTCGTCGCTACCGGAGCTGGTCACGGCCGTCTCGGCCGTCAGACGCGGCGCAGTAGCGCTGGCGATCGGAGACATCATCGGCGGCAACGTCTTCGACACGCTCATCATCGCGGTCGCCGACTTCGCCTATCGCGACGGCCCGATCTACGGTGGCGTGACCGTCGAAATCCCGTTTCTCACCGTTATTACCGTCCTCATGAGCAGTATCCTCCTGATCATGTTCGTCCGCCGGGAATCCGAGGCCCTCGGCGCCCGGATCGGAACCGAGAGCTATCTCATCCTCTCGGTGTATGCGGTCGGTGTGATCTACGTCCTGTTGTAAACGGAACCGCTGTTCCACGCGTCGATAGCCTGATATCGGTGTGACCGATGTAGAACAACACAATGATGCTGCCGACTCACGCCCTGATCGGACTGGCGCTCGCGGGCCCGCTGCTCGTGGTCGCACCCGAGTTCACGGGCGTTGCACTCGTCGCGGGCTTCCTTGGGGGCGTGTTCCCCGACCTCGACCTGTACGCCGGTCACCGCCGAACGCTGCATTACCCGAGCTACTACCCCGTGCTCGCCGTCCTCGCGCTGGCCATCGCGATCGCCGCGCCGTCGGTTGCGACGGTCGGGATGGCGACGTTCCTTCTCGGTGCCGGCGTTCATTCGGTCATGGACGTCTTCGGCGGTGGCCTGGAGCTGCGGCCGTGGCTCGAAACCTCCGAACGGGCGGTGTACGACCATTACCAGGGACGGTGGCTTGCACCGAAGCGCTGGATCCGGTATGATGGGGCGCCCGGCGATCTGCTGTTGTCGGCGAGCCTCGCGGTCCCGCTGTTCGTAGCGCTCGAGGGTGCGTTTCGAACCGTCGTGATCGCGACGTTCGGGGTTGCAGTCGGCTACGCTACCGTTCGGCGTGTCCTGCCGTCGCTGGCGGACCGACTCGTCGGTGCCGTGCCGACCCCGATCCGACGATACCTCCCGAACCGATACGTCGAGACCGCCTAAGGGGATCGTGTCGTGCTCTCGAGGAAGTTCTCAAGGGCAGAATCACCGACCACGAGGACGAGAACGGCACCGAGGAGGTCGAAGACGAGATCGAGCGCGGTATCGATCGGGCCGTAGGCGACGAGGACGGGTTCGAACCCGAGTCGGTTGGCGAGCGCGTGCAGGAGATACTCCATGAGCTCCCAGAGCGTGCCGAGACCGACGACGGCGCCGATGACGTCCGCCTGCGGATCGCGACCGCGGTTGCGACTCGCGGTGTAGACGATCCCACTGAGAAGCGTCGCCGAGAAAGTATGCGTGAGGTGATCCCACCACCAAATGTCGTCGTACGGACCGAGCATTCCCACCGCGTGCAAAAGCATCGCGATCGACGCGTACACGCGCTGCCACGGTCGAAACTCGACGTCGTGCCAGTGCTCGATGGCGTCGGGCAACGATGCGGCGACGAACGCGAGGACGGCGTTCACGATGGCACCTGGGTCCCGCCGGCGGATCCCGACGACGAAGACGCTCACGATTCCGTATCTGACGCCTCGTTCCATCCTCCGTGCGATCGACGTCGGTGAGGGCGCCTGGACAGGCATTGATAGTGACGAAAACATCGATCGGGAAATAGCTACGTGAACTCCGTTGTCCCCCCGTACCAAACCCGAACCGTGCTAGAATCGGGAGGAGACCTGTAATGAACCGAAGAGACACCGTTGATATGCCACGCACCTATCGAGAACTGGATCGCTGTTCCCGTTATTCAAGGGAGTTCAGGGCGACTCGAAGACCACGACGGCGCTCTTCGTCGATGAGCGGCTTGCCGGCCATCGGGTCGTCAAGGTTGACCGGTGCACCGACCCCTGGTTCGTGGGGTTCGCCGAGCCCGTACTGGTTGTTCCGGAACGTCCAGTCGTGCCACTCTCCACGTGGGACGTTCACTTGACGATACGGCGCAAGGCCACCGTCGTTCGAAACGTTCTCGGGTGGTTCCTCTCCGTCGATCTCATGGGCGAACCGGCAGTTTTCGGTCACGTACTCCTCGTCGGGATATCCACGGAACGCGATCGCCTGTGTTGGATTGCCCGTGATACCATGCGTGAACGTGAACGTACAGCGACGCACTTCGACGCGACCACCGGCAGTGAGATCGTCTCCGTAGCCGTTTTCGGCCAACGTATGCACATCGACCGCGTGTGAGAGCGTCGTCGGTCCGATAACCGAATCCTGAAGCGTATATTCGCAGGTCGGGTGGCCAAAACCATTGACTGCGTGACGTATTGCATTGAAGTAGCTCATCTCGATAGTCGGGTGGCCATTGAACACGTCGATGACGTAGCCCGCACCCACCATCATACAGTCGTGGCCGTAGATGTGATGGATGTGCGGCGAGACGACCGTCGACGCGGTGCCGATGGCGATGGCTTGCACCGGCCAGCCGTAGATCTCGCAGTTGTCGACCTCGACGTCGTCGGCCAGAATGCGGAGACCACGGGCGTAGCGTTCCTGTCGCATCGCTTCGCGCTCCTGGTAGCTATCGCCCGCATCGAGCGGGATGTAGCCGGGATATTCGGGGTCGTCGTAGTAATCGTGGTACGGCCCCCGGAGACGCACGCCGCTAATGCGCGACCCGCCGCGCATCGTGATCAATCCTCGGCCATTCGACCCGCCGTCCCACGCCGGGGAGTCGTGGCCGTGGTCAGTGGTGTAGAGTAGGGCGCCGGGTGAACCGTCGATACCGCGATCCGAGACGATCGTCTGGCCCGAAAGCGTGAGGTCCTCGCCTGAAAGATCGATCTGGGCCGTGCCCGGAATGCCGATCACGTCGGCCGATGAGTTGAGCGCGTCGAAGAACGCTGATCGAGTTTCGACGGTCACGTCGGCGTCGGCGAGGCCGATGTCCGCGTGGTGGCCGACGCCGCCGCCGATCGGACGCCCTTCGAGACATTCGAGCACGCGGTCGTTGGTGAAATACTGGGCCATTGGATCAGAGGTGGGCGTCCTCGTGGGCGGCGACGTTCAGATCGAAGTAGTAGTACCAGAAACGATT
>NZ_RDQG01000026.1 GCF_003697815.1 Halalkalicoccus subterraneus
GAACGACGCGTGGGTCGGGATGTGCGGGGAGATGGCGGGCGATCCCGATCTCACGGAACTGCTCGTCGGGCTCGGACTCGACGAACTGAGCATGAGCGCGGTGACGATCCCCGAGGTGAAAGCCGGGGTACGAGCCCTCGACGCCGCCGAGGCCGAGGGGCTCGCGGATCGCGCGCTCGGATCGGAGACGAAAGGAGAACTCACGGAACGACTCGAACCATGAAACTCGTAGCAATCACGTCCTGTCCGACAGGTATCGCACACAGCCAGATGGCCGCCGAGAACCTGGAGCAGACGGCCGACAAACTCGGCCACGAGATCCGCGTCGAGATCCAAGGCGCGATGGGTGCCGAGGACGAACTGAGTAGTGACGAGATCGTGGCGGCCGACGCCGTCATCATCGCGTCGGATACATCAGTGAACCGAGACCGGTTCACCGAAAAGACGGTGGTGAAAGGCACAGTCAAGGACGCCGTCAACGACGCCGAATCGCTGATCGAGGAGGCCGTCGAGCGTGCGGGCGGGTCGAGCGACCCCGCCGAATCCGTGGCCACCGGCGGGGAACCGGCCGCCGGTGACGATGGGGACGAGCAACAGCGCCGCGGCGGTGATCCCGAGAAGGGGCTGTTCAAGCGTCTCAAGCGCCTCTTCAGCTGATCACGACCGGCTGCGCCACGACGGGGAATCGACGCCGTCCGACTGACGACACGTTCTTTTTCATTGTCGTCGTTGAGCGAAATCTGGTATCGGAACGGGCATAGCCGACGGAGCGATAGACGAGAACGCCGGTCACTGATGGATCGACTCGGCGTTTGCGGTTCGGTTTCGGTCCTTCGGTCCCCTGGTCACCCCTTTCGTGCTATCGATCGTGGATCACGGCGCATACCCGGTGTTTAATACTGACGGATACGTCGGTTCGCGTATGGCCGACGAGAGCACCTCCGACGAGAACGAACCCCGACTGGCCCACGGCACCGAACCCGACACCGCGCTCTGCCAGCGCTGTGGGAGCGAGTTCGAATGGACCGAAGACAGCTGTCCGGACTGTGGCTGGGAGAAATCCGAGTGGGTCGACGGGGGGCGCTACGGGCTCGGCGAGGCCTGACCGCTCAGTCGCTCGGGGAGCCGATCCGCGACGCGCCGAGGTTCTCACAGACGTGGCCCTGGCCGGTCATGTTCGTCGCTGCGAGCCGGCCCCTACTATGGACCGTCTCGAACTCGCTCGGTTGGATGGCCTCGCCCTCGGGCGTAACGAACAGCCGTTTTTCCGCTTCGTCGGCGATCCCGGTCGCGAGCGCCTTCTCGAGGTAACGTTCGAGCGACTCGGCCTCGACGCAGACCGAGAGATCGTGGTTCAGCCGGATCGTCGCACGGCTCGATTCGGGATCGATTGCGAGGTCCTCCCGGCGGAGTCGGGCGATCTGTTCGGGTTGTAGGCCCCCATCCAACAGGGACTCCGTCGCCCGGTACTGGCGTGCAACGCGCGCTTTCCCGTCGAGTTCGCGGCGAACCGATTCGACCTCGCCGTCGGCGTCCTCGAACGCCTCCCCGAACGCCAGGTCTCCATTCACTCCCTCGTTGATCTCCGCGGCGTGCATGTGGTCCCGAAGGCGTATTCTCGCCGTCGAGACCGCAGGATGAGCGGCCATGGCGTCCCGGGCATCGGCCATCATCATCCACGCGAACGCGGGCGAACACCACGCCGTCGGCAGCGTGAACGCGACCTCGACCGACCCGCCGTCGATCTCGATGTCCTCGATGTAGTCGAGTTCGACGATCGAGCGGTCGAGTTCGGGATCAGTTACCACTTCGAGACGCTCCTCGATCGTCTCGGGACTGATTCGGTGGGTTTCGCTCATGTCAGTCGTCCGCTACTGCGGTTCCTTCCCCGTACTGCTCTGCAAGCCCGAACTCCTCGCTGACCCCGTCGTCGCGGAGGATCTCCTTCTGGCGCTCGATGTCGATGTCGTAGAGCTTGGCGGCGTTTTCGCCCATGATCTTCTTTTTGACCTCCAGATCGAGTTCGACGCCGTACTCCTCGCGTTGCTCGGGCGTCATCTCGGCCTCCATCACCGCCTCGATGAGCCACTCGGGCTCCCAGATGGCGTAGTCGCTGCCGAAGAGGATCCGGTCCTCCCCGAGCCAGAAGAGCAGTTCGCCCATGATCTCGCCGAACTTTCTGGGTCTGCTTTCGGCCAGCGGCGCGGCGACCGCGAGCCCGCCGTAGACGTTCGGCTCCTGGGCGGCGATCCAGCAGAAGTCGTCGAGTCGGGGCAGGCCGACGTGTTCGACGACGAAGTTGAGTTCCGGGAACGACGTCGCCGCGTCGTCGACGTCGGCTACGTCGAAGGCGTCGCGGTTCAGCGGCCTAATCGTCGGGCCCTTGTGGGCGTGGATGTTCTTGATGCCGAGTTCGGCACACTTCTCGAGGTACTCGAAGCTCTCTTCGGAATCGAGACGCCACCCCTTCGAGTCGCCGTTCCATTCTGCGGTGTAGACCTTCGCGCCCCGGACGTCGAACTCCTCGGCCTGGCGTTCGAGTTCCTTCAGGCCTGCCTCGCCCTCGCGCGGATCGAACCGGCCGTTGACGATGAACCGGCTCGGGTGGTCC
This sequence comes from Halalkalicoccus subterraneus, assembly GCF_003697815.1. Taxonomy (NCBI): domain Archaea; kingdom Methanobacteriati; phylum Methanobacteriota; class Halobacteria; order Halobacteriales; family Halalkalicoccaceae; genus Halalkalicoccus; species Halalkalicoccus subterraneus. Next base: position 2,612 of record NZ_RDQG01000026.1, read on the forward strand.
TCGGCGAGTTCCCCACACCGGTCGATCGTGTTGAACCCCTCCGTGTAGAACTCGTTGAGGTAGGTCGGCTGGAGGATCCCCATGTCGGCGTGGCCGTCGCCGAACATGTCCCGAACCATCCGCTCCTTGTCGTACTTGCGGTACTCCTCCAGGCTCCACTGGCGCTCCTCGGGTGTGAACCCCGTGTGATAGTCGTAGAAACAGCGAATGAACTGCTCGCCGCCTTCGTGGCTGATGTTGTCCTTGCTCGCGTCCCACCAGTGGACGTGCCCGTCGAGCACGAACACGTCCTCTCCCTCGTACTGATACATTCCGTGAGTGGCTAAGGATCCATTATAATTATAGTTTCGTACACCGGCGGTTCGACCCGAATCGCCTCGTACACAATCTTTTTGGCGGTATCAGTCGAGTATCGAGCCGTATTATGGACGCCGCGAGACTCCACGAGTACACCGAGGAGATGGGGGAGGCGCTCTCGATCGACGAGATCGATCGGCCCACCCCTTCGAGATCGGACCACGTCGTCGTCGAGGTCGAGGGAGCGGGCTGGTGCCAGACGGACAACCACATCATCGAGGGGATGTGGACCGACTACGTCGAGCAGGACCTCCCGATGACGCTCGGCCACGAGAACGCCGGGGAAGTAGTAGAGATCGGCGGGGAGGTCTCGACCGTGGAGGTCGGCGACAAGGTGCTCTGTCACCCCCACGTGACCTGCGGGGAGTGTCGAGCCTGCCGGCTGGGCGAGGACATGCACTGCGAGAACGCGGCCTTCCCCGGGCTTAACACCGACGGCGGGTTCGCGGAGTACCTGCTGACCTCCGAGCGCGCGACGATCACACTCGATTCGGTGGACCCAGTCGACATCGCGCCCCACGCCGACGCCGGGATCACCGCGTATCACGCGGTCAAGAAGGCGACCCCGAACCTCTTTCCGGGGAGTTATACGGTCGTGATCGGGATCGGTGGACTGGGTCACATCGGGCTCCAAGCGGTCGAAGCGATGAGCGCGACCACCACGATCGCCGTCGACCTCAAAGAGGAGGCACTGTCGCTTGCGGATCGGCTGGGCGCGGATCACACGATCAACTCCGCCGACGAGGACGTCGCCGAGGCCGTCGAGGCGATCACCGACGGCGCGGGCGCAGAGCAGGTGCTCGACTTCGTCGGCGCGGACCAGACGACGGCCCTGGCTCCCGACATCGTCGCGCCGGGTGGTGATCACCACGTCATCGGCTACGGCGGGCACATCCACGAGCCATCGCAGGCGCTGGTCAACGGCGAGTTCTCGTACGTCGGGAACATCGTCGGGAAGTACACCGAACTGCAGGAGCTCGTCGCGCTGGTCGAGGGGGGCGAGATGCACCTCGAGACGTCCGAGTACTCCCTAGATGAGATCAACGACGTGGCCGAGGCGCTCGAACACAACGAGATCGAGGGCCGGGCCGTCATCGTTCCCTGAACGGCGTCGAAATCGTGATACGACTAGCCCCCAACGGACGATCGTGAGCCAGCGCGCCACCCACGCGACGACCCGACGACGATTCCTGCACAGCGCCGCCGCGATCGGCGCGCTCTCGGCCGCGGGGTGTGTCGGCCCGTCCGACGACGAGCCGGGATCCGATACCGGCGGCGGGAACGGCACCGACGGTAACGAAAGTGATGGGGCGCCCGCCGGGTACGAGGTTGAGACGGTCGCCGAGGGGTTCGCGAACCCCTGGGCCATCGCGTTCCTCCCCGACGGCGGGATGCTCGTCACCGAACGCGAGGGACGGCTCTCGATCGTCGACCGGGAGGACGGCACCACCGAGACCGTCGGGGGCGTCCCCGACGTGTACGCTGTCGGGCAGGGCGGTCTGCTCGACGTGGTGCTTCACCCCGATTACCCCGACGAACCGTGGGTCTACCTGACGTACTCCGCCGTCAACGACGCCGGCGAGTCGGCGACCCACCTCGGCCGGGGGCGTCTCGACCGCGACGGCGGGCGGTTGGAGGGGTTCGAGGTGCTGCACGTCGCCGAGCCGTTCGTCGACTCGGACGGGCACTTCGGATCTAGACTGCTCGTCGAAAGCGACGCGCTCTATATGACCGTCGGCGACCGTCAGTCCAAGGAGTTCGGCCCCGACCACGTCGCACAGGACACCACGAACGAACTCGGAAGCACGCTCAGATTGGGACTCGACGGCTCGGTTCCCGGGGACAACCCGTTCGTTAACGACCCTGACGCGCTCGGTACGATCTACAGCTACGGCCACCGCAACCCGCAGGCCATGGCGACCCACCCGGTGACGGGCGCGATCTGGCAGGCCGAACACGGCGAGGAGGACGGCGACGAGATCAACGTGATCGAGGCCGGGGGCAACTACGGCTGGCCGGTCGCGAGCTACGCCTGCGAGTACGGCACCGACGACCCGGTCGGTGACGATCCCGACGAACGCGAGGACACCGTCGCGCCGGTATACTACTGGGAGTGCGGATCGGGGGGCTTCCCACCCAGCGGAATGACGTTCTACGATGGCGAGGCGTTCCCCGACTGGCGGGGCGACCTGTTCGTCGGGACCCTCGCGGGCGAGTACCTCGGGCGCTTCGCCGTCGACGGCCGGACCGTCGAGGAGCGCGAATCCCTATTAGAGGGCGAGGGCTGGCGGGTCCGGGACGTCGCGGTCGCACCCGATACGGGCCACCTCTACGTCGCCGTCGACGCCGAGGACGCCCCGGTCGTCCGCCTGCGGCCGGCGTGATCGACTCGTCGAAGCTACACAACACAACGGTAATTGTCCCGCGCTCTGCAGACGGAGTATGAACGTCGACGGAGACCGACTTCGCGAGGACATCGAGCGAACCGCAGAGTTCGGAGCGATCGAAAGCGACGAGGGGCGGGGACGGACCGTCAGGGCCGCGAGCGAGGAAAACGGCGAGGCCCGCGAGTATCTCGTCGAGCGGCTGGAGGACGCGGGTCTCGACGTGCGGATCGACGCGGTGGGCAACGTCGTGGGTCGGTGGACGCCCGAGAGCGCCGACCCCGATCTGCCGCCCGTGGCGGCGGGAAGCCACCTCGATTCGGTGCCCGAGGGCGGCATCTTCGACGGACCCTTGGGGACCTACGCTGCCCTCGAAGCCGTCCGGACCATGCAGGAAGCGGGAGCCGAACCGGAACGCCCGATCGCGGTCGTTTCGTTCACCGAAGAGGAGGGTGGACGCTTCGGTTCGGGGATGCTCGGCTCCTCGGTCGCGGTGGGAGGACGAAGCGTCGAGGCGGCGCTCGCGCTCGAAGACGACGACGGAGTGAGCCTCGAAGACGCCCTCGAATCGATCGGCTTCCGCGGGGAGGGGCGACTCAACGCCGCGGGCTGGGACGCGTGGCTCGAACTCCACGTCGAGCAGTCCGAACGCCTCGAAACGGTCGGTGTTCCAGTGGGGGTCGTCACCGACATCACCGGGATCACCCACTGTGACGTGACCATCGCCGGCGAAGCGAACCACGCGGGCGCGACGCCCATGGACGATCGAACCGACGCGCTGGCTGCGGCGAGCGAGTTCGTCCTCGACATCGAGCGGGCGGCAAACGAGGTGGTCGCGAGGGAGAGTGAGACGGCGGTCGGCACCGTCGGCAGCCTCTCCGTGAGCCCGAACGCGACGAACGTCGTCCCCGGACGGATCGAGTGTGGGATCGACGTTCGGGACATCGAGTCCGACTCGATGAACGAGATCGTCTCGCGGGCGCGATCGAGCCTCGCGCGCCTCGAAACCTCCCGGGGGGTCGAAACCTCCCTCGAACGGGAGTTCGACGTCGAGCCGGTATCGATGGCCGAACGCTGTCGAACGGCCGCCCGTGAGGCCGGCGAGGCCGCGGGGATCACGACGATGGCGATGCACTCGGGGGCGGCCCACGACACGATGCAGGTCGCACGGGTCACCGACGCCGGCCTCCTGTTCGCGCCGTCCCGCGGCGGCTACTCGCATACCCCAAAGGAGTGGACCGACTGGGACGACTGTGCGAGTGCGACGCAGGTGCTTGCGGGGGGAATGGCGCGGCTCGCGGGGACGACGATGGAGGGCTGATTTCTTGGCCCCGGCTCGTGTAGGGTCGGTATGGCACACCTCGCAAACGAACGTCCTGCCAAAACAAACGATAAACGTTTCATTTGTTTAGCCTCGTTTCACGAGTTATTTGTTCCTCCGAATCAATAAGGAGCTATGGAACTGCTTACCGAGGACGTCGTCCCCGAGTACGCCCGCGAGGTCAAAGCCGAGGCCCGCGAGTTCGCCGACGAACACATCGCCCCGAACGCCGAGGAGTGTTTCCGGAAGGGCGAGTACCCGTGGGAGATCCTCGAAGCCGGTCAGGAGGCCGGCCTCGTCGCCCAGGACATCCCCGAGGAACTGGGCGGGCGCGGGTTCGACCTCGTCGAGATGCTCGCGATCGCCGAGGAATTTTATAAGGCTGACGCCGGCATCGCCCTGACTCTCCAACTGGCGAGTTTCGGTGCGGAGATGGTCTACGAGTACGGCAACGAGGAGCAAAAGGAGGAGTATCTCGAACCCGTCGCTGCGGGCGAGCAGATCACCGGCCTCGCGGTCTCGGAACCCGATACGGGAAGCGACCTCGCGGGGATGACGACCACCGCAGAGAAGCGGGATGGAGAATACGTGATCAACGGCGAGAAGTACTGGATCGGCAACGGCGTGGAGGCCGACTGGGTTACGGTGTTCGTCCGGACCAGCGAGGAGAACGACCGCTACTCGAACCACTCGATGATCATCGTCCCGACGGACGCCGACGGCTACGAGGCCGAGCACATCCCCGAGAAGATGGGGATGCGCGCCTCGAAGCAGGCCCACATCACCTTCGAGGACGTACGCGTCCCCGAGGAGAACCTCGTGGGCTACGAGAACGGCGGCTTTCTCATGCTCGCGGACTTCTTCAACCACGGTCGGGTCGTCGTCGGCGGCCACGGACTGGGGATGGCCGCCGCGGCCATCGAGGAGGCCTGGGAGTTCGTCCACGACCGGGAGGCGTTCGGCCGGACGGTAAACGAGTTTCAGGCCGTCCAACACGGGCTGGCGGACATGCGCCTCGAGTTCGAGGCCGCCCGCGCGCTCAACTACCGGGCGGCGAAGAAGGTCCGTGACGGCGAGGACGCGGGGCTGTGGGCGGCGATGGCCAAGACGAAATCCACGGAGACGGCGACGATGTGTGCCGAACAGGGGATGCAGTTCCACGGCGGGCGCTCGATCTTCACCGACCGTCGGATCGCCCGTGTCTACCGCGACGTGCGCATTCCGGTCATTTACGAGGGCGCAAACGAGATCCAGCGCAACCTGATCTACCGCCAGTCCTAACTCGCTACGAGTCGATGTCGCGGAAGGCGGCGGCGTAGTCCTCGTGGGTCCGAAGCCCCTCGATGGTCTCGTCGACGGATTTTCTGAGGACCGTCAGGCGCTGTTCGAGCTGCCGGAACTCCTCGTTTCGTTCGAGTTCCGAGCGGGGTTTTTCGGTCTCCAAGACGGCACGTTTCGAAGCGAGGCTGTAGTACTCGCGCATCGTTTCGTCGTACTCCTGGCGGCGGTAGACCCGCTCGACGGTCGTGGCGAGTTCGTCGTTCCTGACGGGCTTGACGAGGTAGTCGTCGAAGCCCATCTCGATGATGTCGAAATCCGGATCGACCGCGGTGACCATGATCACCCGGCAGTCGTAGCCCCGCTCGCGGATCGAATCGAGGACCTCGTCGCCGGATTTGCCCGGCATTCGGCGGTCGAGAAGTACCACGGCGACGTCCTCGTCCATCGCTGAGAGGGCTTCGTCGCCGTCGTGGGCCGTCCGTACCTCCCATTCGTCGTCGAGCCAGGCCGCAAACAGCTCCGCAAGCTGGGGCTCGTCGTCGACGACGAGCACGACGGACGCGTCCGTTCCTGCGTCGATTGACATTTCCTAATTGTGGTATGATTCTCTATAGATATAAATTCGATGGTGCGTCGGTTCGTGTCGGGTTCAGGCGACAGCGTCGGCGTGTTTCATCCGGCGGCACGTCGAAAAGCGCGACGGCCTCGGAGACGTCATACAGACATGCGGACTGTTCGGTCGTGTCGGTATCCATGGTGACCCGAAGCCGGCAACGAAAACGTGGTCCCTAGTCGTCCGAACCGGTTTCGGCGGCTCGCGGCGACTCGGACCGATCGAGCAGCGTGAGCAGGCCCGCCGAGAGGCCCGCACCGATCAGCGCGAACGCGGCGAGAACGGCGAAGAAGGTCGCGAGGGAGAAGGCGTCGAGCAGGAATCCCCCGATAGCGATCGAGCCCGAGCCGAGACCGAACTCCCCGAGGTAGGTGTAGCCGTAGGAAAGCCCGCGGCTATCGGCGGACGTGTGGACTGCGACGGCGTCCTGATAGAAGGGTTGGATGGCAAAGAGGAAGAAGCCGAGCAGACCACAGAGGACGAGCAAAGGTGCCATTCCCATCCCCGTCACGGGGATGAAGGCCAGTGCGAGGGCTGCGAGAACGACGAAGATTCCGAGCAGACCCCGGGAAGGGATCATGCGATCAGTCAATTTGCCGCCGGCGTACTGGCCGACGATGCCCACGACGAGGAAGCCGACGTAGATGTACCGCGAGGGCTCGATCCCCTCGAGGTCGGGACCGACGGTGAAGCCTTCTAGTGCGGGCAGCCCCTGAAGGATCTCGGGCAGGTAGGTCAACATCCCGCGATAGAAGAGCCCCTCGAAGGTGACGATGACGAACACGAGCGCGAAAACGCTCGTGAAGAGGGTTCGGGTGTTGCCAAGCAGATCCGACAGCGATAGCGCCTTGTCGCTCGCCTCGGAGGCGTCCATTCCCTCGACGCCACCAGTCGGGTCGAAGTCCGCGGAGAGACCGTAGACCACCGCGAACAGCCCGGGAATCGCCAGCAGCGCGGCGACGAGCTGCCACGGGAAGAAGATGAGCAGTGTCGCGGCGACGAAGGGGCCCAGCGCGATGCCGACGTTGCCCGCGATGCCGTGATACGCGAAGACGGTGCCCCGTTCGGCGACGCCAGTGCTGATGAGCGAGAGCCCCGAGGGATGGTAGACGCTCGCGGCGAGTCCCCAGACGATCAGTCCGGCAGCGATGGCGTAGATGCTGGTCGAGACCGCGAGGACGAGAAAACCGAGGCTCATGCCGGCGAGACACGCCAGCACGAGACGTTTCGGGCCGTACTTGTCCGCGAGGATGCCCGCGGGAAGCGCCCCGAATCCGAACAGTCCGTAGCTGGGCGCGAGCACGAGCCCCAGGACGGCGACCGAGACGTCGAACTCGGCGAGCCACACGACCAGAAAGATCGGAATCGAGGTCTCGAACCAGTGGACCAGCGAGTGGCCCGCCATTGTGAATCCGGCGATCGACCTGTCGTTCGCGGAGAGCGCCATTCGGTACCTCTAGTCGGCCGGTCGAGCTATTTAGCCCCGTTGCTTGGAGCGACTCGCCGAATCGAACCATTTACCCCGGTCGGTTGGCTCCCCCCGGTATGAACACCGCGGAGCGAAAACGCCTCGTCACCCGCCACACCGAGGAGGTCGTCACCGAGGAGGAACTCGACGACCTCCTCGAGGAGTCCGATCCCAGCGTCTACATCGGTTACGCGCCGACCGGCCAGATGCACATCGGCCACTTCACCACCATCCGCAAGCTCGCGGACTTCCTCAGGGCGGATATCGACGTCACCGTTCTCGTCGCCGACCTCCATGCGCATCTCGACGACGAGAAGAGCCCCTTCGAACTCCTCGAGGCGCGTTCGGCGTACTACCGCGCCGCCATCGAGGCGATGGTCGAGGCCGCGGGTGCGGACCCGGACCAGATCGAGTTCGTCCGAGGGACGGAGTTCGAACTCGAGGAGCCATACACCCTCGAACTCTACCGCCTGCTCGCAGATACGACGATCTCACGGGCCCAGCGAGCCGGCAGCGAGGTCGTTCGCCAGTCCGACAACCCCAAACTCGGTGGCTTGGTCTACACGCTGATGCAGAGCCTCGACGTCGCCGCGCTCGGCGCCGACATCGCCTACGGCGGGATCGACCAGCGGGGGATCTACATGCTCGCGCGCGAGATCCTGCCCGAGCACGGCCACGACAAACCGCTGTGTCTGTTCGCACCCCTTCTGTCGGGCCTGTCGGGCGGGAAGATGAGCGCAAGCGAGGCCGGCTCGAAAGTGAACCTCACCGACGACCCCGAGACCGTAGGCGAAAAGATCGATGGCGCGTACTGCCCGCAAGGCGAGGTCGAGGAAAACGGTGTCCTCGAATATCTCGAGCACCTCGTCTTTCCGATCCTCGAACTCGACGACGAACCGTTCGTCATCCAGCGCCCCGACCAGTACGGCGGCGATATCGTTTACGAGGACTACGGCACGCTCGAAGACGACTTCCTCGCCGGCGAACTCCACCCTCAGGACCTGAAGGGGGCAACCGGCGAAGCCATCGGAGAGATCATCACCCCCATCCGCGAGCGCTTCGAGCGCGAACCCGAACTCCTGCGAGAGGCCTATCCCGAACAGGACGACTGATCCGCTCGGCAATTTTTGTGCGCTGTCCCACCGTTTATTACTGAGGCCGTTCTCGTAATGAACGATTAATAATGATAGATACGCCGGTTACCGGCCTCATGACGGCACCGATTCGAACGATCGACCGCGAGGAGACGGGAGTCGCCGCGGCGAGGGAGCTAACGGACCGTGGGATCGGCTCGCTCGTCGTGGGCGAGGACCGTATCGAGGGGATCGTCACCGAGACGGACATCGTCGCCGGGGTCGCCGAGGGGATCGACCTCTCCGAGACGCCCGTGGCGGCGCTGATGAGCGATCCCGTCGTCACGATCTCGCCAAGCGACTCGGTTCGCGAGGCCGGCGAACGCATGGGTCGGAACAACGTCAAGAAACTGCCGGTCTCGCGAGACGGCCGACCCGTCGGGATCGTGACGACCACCGACCTAGCGCGGTTCGTCCCCGAAAGCACCGTCAGGATGTCTCGCCAGCCCGAACCGGAGATCGAAAAGGGGGAGTTCGAGTGACCTGTGTCGGAGTCGGTCGCGAAGGGTTATACCGTCGGCAGTCATAGCCCCGATCCAATCGATGGGTTTCGAGCTTACCGTTGTGCTGAGAGTCGTCTCCACGACCCTCGCTCAGGCCACCGTTTTCGACGCTCCGCTCGCCGCCGAACTGTTTCTGATCGGTCGGGTCCTGTTCGGCAGCGTCCTCGCGTTCAACGGGTTGAACCACTTCCTCGACGTCGAGGGGATGACCGAGTACGCCGACTCGAAAGGGGTTCCCAAACCGAGGGGTGCGGTCGTCACGACCGGTGGGATGTTGGTGGTCGGCGGCTTGGGGACCGCCCTCGGGCTGGTACCGACGTTCTCGACCGGCGCGGTCGCGACCTTCCTGCTGGTGGTGACGCCGATCATGCACGACTTCTGGGCGATCCCGGCCGCCCAGCGGGACCAGGAGGTCATCCACTTTACGAAAAACGCCACCATGTTCGGGGCGGCCCTCGTGTTGCTGGCGTTGAGTGCGACTGCGTGGCCCTACGCGCTGTGAGTCGGGCCTACAGCCACTCCTCGGCCCAGCACTCGATCTCGTCGAAGACCGGACAGAGCGACCGCCCCTTCTCGGTGAGGCTGTAGTAGGTCGCAACCGGAGCGTCCTCCTCCAGCCGTCGCTCGACGAACCCCAGTTCCCGCAGATCGTCGAGCACACGCGAGAGCGTCCGGGCGTTGGCGTCCGTCGAGCGCTTGAGTTCGTTGAAACGCTTCTCGCCGCCCTGCAGGTCGTGGAGCACGACGAGTCGCCACTGCGAGCCGATCTGTCCCAGCGAGTCGACGACCGCACAGGGGCCGTCGGCATTGCGCTCGACTTCGTTTTCGGTGACGGATGACATCGGTGTTACCTGGTGACCCGTACGTCCGCAAACCGATATATGGGTTCGGTTCGTATAGCAGGTTACAGAGTGTTACCGTATGGTCGCACTGGGAGCGCTCATCCGGTTGAAGTTCGATCGACACGCAAAAACACACCGAACTCGATATACGAACCATGCCCGACGAACCCACACCCGTCAGCGCCGAACTACCCGACAGTCCGATCCGTCTCTCGGGAACCGACCACATCACGCTCATCGGAAGCAACGAGGCCGATACCGTCGAATTCTATCGCGACTTGCTCGGAATGCCGCTCGTGCTTCGCCAGCCCAATCTCGACCAACCGGAAGTCACACACCTGTTTTTCGACACCGGCGACGGGCGGATCCTCACCTTCTTCGTGAGCGATGACCGCGAGTCGGATCCTCGACCCCAACGGACGGGACTGGGCGCAGTGCATCACCTCGCCTTCAGCGTCGAACCCGAACGCTTCGTCGAGACCAAGGCGGCCTTCGACGAGGCCGACCACCACTACAACGAGTTCGACCGCGGAGCGTTTCACTCGATCTACACCCGTGATCACAACGGGCTCGTCCTCGAGTTCGCGACCGACAAGTTCCACGTTCCCGACGACCGGCGCGCGGAGGTGCTCGCGACCGCCCAGCGCATCCGAGTTGAAGCGGGCGCCGACTACGTCAAGGACGAGCACATGGAAGCGGCGCTCGAAGAGCTCGGCATGGAGATCGATCCCTACGACCTGCCCGACGCGCCGACCGGCGCGGGCTACGACCGATAATCGCGTTCCGACAGAAACCGACACAACCAATGACAGAGGCACCACCGACCACCGGACTGCACCACGTGACGAACATCTGCACCGACATCGAGGAGACGAAGGCGTTCTACGAGGAGGTACTGGGTTGGCACACCGTCAAGCGTACCCAGAACTACGACGATCCCGGGACGCCGCATTACTACTTCTCCTCGACGCCCGAGGGCGAACCGGGAACGAACGTCACCTACTTCGAGTATCCGAACTCCCGTGGCCAGCCCGGTCCCGGCGCGTCCCATCACTTCGCGTTCGGCGTCGAGGACCGCGAGACCTTAGAGGAGTGGCGCGAGCATCTCTCGGAGCACGGCGTGCGGGTCTCGACCGTGAAGGACCGCACGTACTTCGAGAGCATCTACTTCAGCGATCCCGACGGACTCGTCTTCGAACTCGCGACGCAGGGGCCGGGATTCGGCGTCGACGAGGAGGTACCCGGAAACGAGGAGATCGACCCCTTCGCGGGGAGTGAGTGAGATGGAGGTCGATATCGACGAACTCGATTCGGCCTATCGCCTGCTCGCCGGTTCCGTGATCCCTCGGCCGATCGCATGGGTCAGCACGCGCGGCGAGGACGGCGAGAACCTCGCACCCTACAGTTTCTTCAACGTCGTCTCGGTCGCTCCCCCCGTGGTGATGTTCGCGCCCGTCGGGGTCGGCGAGGACCTGAAGGACACGCCGCGAAACGTCCTCGACACCGAGGAGTTCGTCGTCAACGTCGTGACGATGGACCTCGTCGAGGCGATGAACGCGACGAGCGCCACAGTCGAGAAAAGCGAGTTCGAACACGCCGACCTCGAACGCGCGGAAGGCGTCCGGGTCGACGTCCCGCGGGTGGCGGAGGCGAAAGTCGCCTTCGAGTGTGAACTGTACAACTTCGTCGAGATCGGCCGCTCGTCGATGGTGCTCGGCGAGATCGTCTACGCGCACGTCGCCGAGGACGCGACTACAGGAGGAAAAGTCGACGTGACGAAGCTCGACGCCGTCGGGCGGCTCTCGGGGAGCTATTACGCGAGCACGCGCGATCGCTTCTCGATGGAACGTCCGCCCTGACCGGGGATTAAGCCGTTGGCGTCCCTATCGGAGGTATGGCACTCTACGATGCCGTCTCGGACCTGTCCGTCGAGATCGATGACGTCTCGCTGTCCCGGCGCGAACGCGACACCTCAAGCGGGTTCACCCGCGTCACTACGGTGATCTCGTTGTCGGGCGGCGGCGAGGAGGGAAAGGGCGAGAACGTCACCTACGAGACGGCCGATCACGACGCGCTTCTGGAGGCGGGTGCGCCGAATCTGGCGGGCGAGTACACCCTTGAGGAGTTCTCCGAGACGGTCGGCGATCTGGACCTCTTCCCCGAGGGGCCGAGCCGACCTGATTTCGAGAACTACCGCCGATGGGGATTCGAGAGCGCCGCGCTGGACCTCGCGCTCCGACAGGCCGACACAGACCTCCCGAGCGCACTCGATCGCCAGTACGACCCCGTTCGATTCATCGCCAGCATGCGGCTGGGCGATCCCCCGAGTACGGACCGCGTCGAGCGATTCCTCGAGAACGACCCCGATATCGAGTTCAAACTCGACCCCACGAGCGAGTGGGACGAGGCGCTGATCGAACACCTCGCCGAGACGGACGCGGTCCGGGTGGTCGACCTCAAGGGTCAGTACAAAGGGACGGAGGTCGATCAGGCGCCCGATCCTGAACTCTACGAGCGGGTGGTCGAGGGGATCCCCGAGGCCGTGATCGAGGATCCCGCGCTCACCGAGGGAACCCGGCCCGTACTGGAGGGCCACGAAAACCGCGTCTCGTGGGACGCCATTATCCACGGGCTCGCGGACGTCGAATCGCTCCCCTGGGAGCCCGAGTGGCTCAACATCAAGCCCTCGCGCTTTGGCTCGATCGAATCGCTGTTCGAGACGATCGAGCACTGCGACGAGCGCGAGATCACCATGTACGGCGGCGGCCAGTTCGAACTCGACGTCGGACGGGGCCAGATCCAGGCGATCGCCTCGCTGTTCTACTCCGAGAACCCGAACGACGTCGCGCCCGGCGCGTACAACGATCCCGAGATCCCAGAGGACCTCCCGACGAGCCCGCTCTCGCCGCCCGAAGAGTCGGCAGGCTTCCGATGGTGATTGGCCCATGCCCGGCGTCGGGTCCCGACTTGACCGGCCTTCAGTCGGCGCCGAACGACTCGGGATCGATCCGCGAGAGGCGCATCGCGTTCCCGGTCACGCCGACGGTCATCCCGGCGTCGCCGACCAACACCGCGATCGCGACGGTGACGTAGCCGAGCGGGACGCCCACCGCGAGCAGCGCCTTGGCGGCGAGGCTCGCCCAGACGTTCTGGCGGATGACGCCGTTGGCCCGGTGTGAGAGTTCGTAGAGGTACGGCAGCTTCGAGAGGTCGTCACCCATCAGCGCGATGTCGGCCGTTTCGAGGGCCGTGTCGGTGCCCGCCGCACCCATCGCGATCCCGACGTCAGCGGTCGCGAGCGCGGGTGCGTCGTTGATCCCGTCGCCGACCATCGCCACGGTCCCGTCCTCGGAGATGAGGTCCTCGACCGCGTGCACCTTGTCCTCGGGCAGCAGTTCGGCGCGAACGTCGTCGACGCCGACGGCCTCCGCGACCGCCCGCGCGGTCCGCTCGTTGTCGCCGGTCAGCATGACCGTCCGAACGCCCGCCTCCCGGAGGTGCTCGACCGTCCGCCGCGCGCCCGGGCGGACCTCGTCGGCGACCGCGATGATCCCTTCGAGCTCGTCCTCCCGCCCGACGAGGACCGCCGTCTTCCCCTCGTCTTGGAGCCGCGGGATCGCGTCCTCGACGAGGTTCAGACAGCCCTGCCGGTCACAGAGGTCCCTGACGTCCGCCGAGAGCGCCCCCTCGCCGACGACGTGGGCGTGTTCGAGGTCGAACCCCAGGTCGCCGAACAGCCCCGGCTTTCCGGCGTAGTGGGTGATCCCGTCGAGGTCGGCCCGCACGCCCCGGCCGGTGAGGCTCTCGAACCCCGAGACTGCACGCGACTCGATGGCAGACTCGCCGGCGTGGCCGACGATGGCCTGCCCGATGGGGTGTTCGCTTCGCTCTTCGAGCCCGCGGGCACACCGCAGGACGTCCTCCTCGTCGTGATCGTTCAGCGCGAGCACGTCGGTGACCGCGAGTTCTCCCTTCGTGAGGGTCCCCGTCTTGTCGAAGGCGACGGTTCGAACCTCGCCCATCGCCTCGAGGCGGTCGCCACCCTTGATGAGCACGCCGTTGCGTGCCGCGCTCGTGATCCCCGAGACGACGGCGACCGGCGTCGAGATGACGAACGCACACGGACAGGCCAGGACGAGCATCGTGATGCCCGCAACGAACCACGTCGTCCACGGTGCGCCGAGGACGAGCGGCGGGACGACGGCCGTGAGGACCGCCACGCCGACCATGATCGGCGTGTAGTAGCCCGAGAACCGGTCGACGAACTGTTCGCGTTTCGTCCGGTTGCGCTGGGCGTCCTCGACGAGCGAGACGATCCGCGAGAGGGTGTTCTCGGACGCCGTCGCCGTCACCTCGAGTTCGAGGTAGCCCTCCTCGTTGATCGTCCCCGCGTAGACCTCCTCGCCGGGCGCCTTGTCGACGGGTACCGACTCGCCGGTGATCGGGGCCTGGTTCACCGCGCTCTCGCCCTCGCGCACGACGCCGTCCATCGGAACCTTCTCGCCGGGGCGGACGATCACCCGGTCGCCGACCCTGACCGCGTCGACGGGAACCGTCTGCTCCGTCCCGTTGCGCCGCACCGTCGCCTCCTCTGGGGCGAGGTCCATCAACTCACGCAGCGAGTTCCTCGCCCGGTCCATCGAGTAGCGTTCGAGGAGTTCGGCGACGTTGAACAGGAACGCCAACACCGCGGCCTCGGAGAACAGGCGCGTCTCGGGCCCGAGCAGGCTCGCGAGGACGGCGGCGGTGATCGCGAGGCTCATCAGCAGGTCGATGTCCAGCGAGCGGTTCCGCGCCGAGTAGTAGCCGTTTTTCAGGATCACCTGCCCGCCGGCGACGATCCCGACGAGGAAGAACAGGTCGGCGAGCGCGAACTCGACGCCGAAGACGGTCGCGGCGACCGCGTTCTCGAGGACCGCGAGGAACTCGACGGCCAACCCGAGCGCGAGAAACAGCCCGCTGATCCCCGTCTTGATCGCCCGTCCGCTCCGCCAGATGGCGTCGCGTTCGTCTTCTGCCGCATCCGACTCGATTCCGTCACCCGAGTCGATCGCGTAGCCCGCACGCCGGATTCGGTCGGCGATCGCGTCCGCGTCGGTCGCGGCGGGGTCGAACCGGACCCTGACGGTCCCGTCGGTCACGACCGGTTCGACCGACTTGATCCCCGCCAGCCGCTCGACGCTGCGTTCGATCTTCGTCGCACACGAGGGACAGTCCATTTCGGGGACGTCGAACGCGGCGATCTCGCTTCGATCCGCATCACTCATTGTCCCTTCTTTGCCCCGAAGGGTTATTAATCGAACTGTGAACTCTTGCCATCTCCCTTACTAGCGACTCATAAGTAGAGGGTATCAGAATTATTAACTCGGGCGGGCCGGACGTCCTGTCCTCCCAGACGAACGGTGACGCTACTGGATCACCCGGTTCGTTCGGCCAGTCGGGCGATCCGCGAGAGTGCGAGCCGACAGACGGGCGCGTAGCCCGCCGCGAGCAGCGGTAGCTCGAAGACCGCCCGACAGGAGCCGGAGCCGTTTCGGGGATCGATCCGGTGGCCCGTCGCCGGAACCCCCGCGACCTCCCACGTCCAGCGATACCCGTCGCAGTAGGTGATCTCAAACGGGAGCCCGATCCCGCCGACGAGTCGAACCCGGCCGGTCGAGCCGGTTCGGATCCCGCGCTCTTGGCACTCGACGTCGGTGATCGAGGGGCTCCACTCGGGCCACCGGTGGGTGTCGATCAGCAGCTCCCAGACGTCCCCGGCCGGCGCGTCGATGGTTCGGGCGATGTCGACCGTTCGCCGGGTGCTGCCGGACGTTCGATCCATGAACGGGGTTGGCGGCCAAGGTTCAAATACGGTCGGCGGACCAGCCTTCGACAGGTCTATGCAACGCCCACGGGGAGTACCTCCCATGCCCGCTTGGCACGACGTCTTCGGTCACGACGAGCCATACGAGAGTCAAGCGGACGGTATCGAAACCGCGATCGAAACCGCCGACGACCGGGGATTTACCGTCCTCGAAGGCGCCTGCGGAACCGGGAAGACGATGCTCGCGCTCACCGCCGGAATCGACCGGGTGCGCGACCCCGACAGCGACTACGAGCGGGTCCTCGTCCTCACCAGCGTCAAACAGCAGCTCCGGCAGTTCGAGACCGACCTCGAAACGATCAACGCGAACCTCCCCGAGGGGTGGAATCCGGTTTCGGGGCTGACGTTGGTGGGAAAGGCCGACGTCTGTCCGTACAACCGCGAGAACGCGGGCGGCATCAATGGGGAGAACGTCTACGACCGGTGTGAGACCTTACGCGATAAAACGCGGTCGCTGGTCGGCGACGGCGGGACCACGAGCGCGAGCGCGCTGAGCGCCCAGGCGCGAAGCCAGCAGGTCGGGCTGGCCGACAGCGGGAACGCTGGTGGCGAGTTCCTCGAAACCGCGGGCGAACCGACGCCGTACCCGTCCGAACTACCCGAACACGAGGACGTCGAGTACTGTCCCTTCTACGCGGGATATCTCGACGACCTGCCGGAGGACGGCGACGCCATCGAGTCCGTTCCCTTCGACATCACCGAGCAGGGCCATCTGACGCCCGCGGAGCTCGTCGGGCTGTCGGCCTCCTACGGCACCTGCCCCCACTCGATGATGGGCGCGCTGCTCCCCGATGTCGAAGTCGTCGTGGGAAACTACTACCACGCGTTCGACCCTCTCACGACGGGCTCGTTTACCGGCGCGTTGCTCGACGAGTCGACCTTCCTGATCTGCGACGAGGCCCACATGCTCGAACCGCGGGTTCGGGACCTCGTCAGCGACGGAGTAGCAGACACCACCCTCCGGGACGCTGAGACCGAGCTCACGCGGGTGATCCAGGCCGCCGAGACGGCCCCAGAGACCGCCTCCGAAGGCGCTACCGCCGACGCCCGGCTCGTCCGCGAGGAGTTAGAGGACAGTGACGTCACCCTTTCCGAGTGCAAGGAGCTGCGGGCGTTTCTCGCTGACCTCCGCGAAGAACTCGACCGGCGAGTCGAGGACCACCTCGAGCGCGAACACGGTGGCTGGAAGGCGGACCTCTCCGTCCTTCCCGACGACGAGATCCCGCTTCGCGACCCCGAGGAGCCGGGACGGGACGGCATCTCGGAATGGGCCGAGGAGGCGGGCTACGACGGCGGGACGTGGGTACGCGCCCGATCGGTCGGCGCGATCGTCGAGCGGGTTCTCGATACTGCGGAAGACGAAGAACGCACCCGGGCGACCCCGGTAGTCGGCCGCCTGCTCGGGAGCTGGTATCAGGCCGACCACGAGAAACACTTCCGCGAGATCGAGCTGGAACGGACGTGGAACGACCTCGAACCCGAAGGGTCGTGGCGGCGGGCCTACAGCGCCCGGCTGGCGCTGTTCAACTGCGTGCCGGGCGACGCCATCGGCGACCGACTCGCGGAGTTCGGCGGCGGCGTGCTGATGAGTGCGACCCTTGAACCGCTCGACGTCTTTCGGGAGGTCACCGGGCTGGACGCGCTCGCGGAGGACCGCCCGGTCGTCGAGCGGACCTTCCCCATCGAGTTCCCCGCCGAGAACCGCGCGAGCTTCGCGGTGGACGCCCCGAAGTTCACCTACGCGAATCGCGGCAACCCCGCTGAAGAGAACCCGACGCGCCGGCTCTACGGCGATCTGCTTGCCGAGGTCGCCGACAGCCCCGGCAACGTCCTCGTCGGGATGCCGAACTACGCGGAGGCGGCCTGGGCCGCCGGAGTGCTCGAAGCCCGAATCGACGGACCCGTACTGCTCGACGAGAGCTCCGGCGACGGCGAGACGGAGGCCCTGAAACGCGAGTTCTTCGGCGGCGAGGAGAAGGTGCTGGTGACGAGTCTCAGAGGAACCCTAACGGAGGGCGTCGACTACAGCGGCGACCGCCTCTCGGCGGCCGTGATCTGTGGCGTGCCGATCATCAACACCGCGAGTCCGCGGACGAAGGCCGTTCGGACCGCCTACGAGCGCGCCTTCGGCGACGGGTTCGAGTACGCGTTGACGGTGCCGGCGGTGCGCAAGGCCCGCCAGGCGATCGGGCGGGTCATCCGCGGGCCCGAGGAGGTCGGCGTGCGCGTGCTACTCGACGCCCGGTATGCCCGTGAGTCGTGGGACGGGGTCAGAAAGCACTTCCCCGAGGGCGAACGCGAGGAGTTCCAGCCCGTGAGTTCTGACATGCTCGGGTTCGGTCTCAAACAATTCTGGGAGCGCCACTGACTATACGCGGGCGCTCCAACTCGGGGTATGCCGCTCGAAACCGACGATGCGATGCTCGAACAGGTCAGTAGCCGGCTCATGAGCCAGGGCGTCTACATTGAGGACGCCGACCGGGACGACGAGCGCCTCACCCTCGAATACGAAACGCTCGCACCCGGCGACGGCGTTCCCCACCAGCAGATCGGGACGGTGATCAACACCTTCCGGGACGTCATCGAGCAGGGCTGGGAGCCGACGACCATCGAGGCGACCGTGGCTGACGTCGACGACGGCCACCACCGCGGGAGCTGGCGGATGGACGAAGAATGGCTACTCGCGCTCGAAAACGGCGAGCTCTCGGAAGTCGAGTTCTCGGGGCGCGTCCTCGATACCCTCGAGGAACCGAGCCACTGAGGAGGGGTCGACACCGATCGACGTCCGTCTTCGGGTGCTGGCTGACTGGCTGATGCGGGCGTCGACGGCCTCATCACCGACTTCCCGAACCTCCTCGAGCAGTGATCACTCGAGATCGTCGAGGAGTTCCTCGGCGTGGTCCTCAGGCGAGACGCCCTCGTAGGCCGCGACGATCTCGCCGTCCTCGACGACGTAGGTGTTCCTGAAGGTCCCGTCGAAGGTCTTTCCGAACATGTTCTTCTCGCCATAGGAGTCATAGGCCGCCGCGACCTCGCCGTCGGGATCGCTCAACAGGTCGAAGGGCAGGTCGTACTCCTCGGCGAACGGTTCGAGATCCGAAACGGGGTCGTCACTGATCCCAACGACCGCGACGTCGCGCTCCTCGAAATCGGTCCAGGAGTCGCGGAAACCGCAGGCCTCGGTGGTGCAGCCGGGGGTGTCGGCCCGCGGGTAGAAGTAGACGACCACGCGGTCGAACTCGTCGAGGCTGACGGGTTCGCCGTGCTGGTTGTCGAGGGTGAACGACGGGGCGTCGGTGCCGGGGTCGAGCATACCCGACCTACACCCGGGCGAGGAAAATCGCTTGCGGTCACCACATCACAGATAGGTATCGCGGACGGTATCGGCCAGCATCGAATCGGGGTCGGGAACCAAATAGACGACGACGAACGGCTCGTCGACGGGATCGAGGACGAACACCTCGTGGGGCTCGTCTTCGACCTCCCGGAGGCGGGCGATCAGCGGGTCGAGAGGCACCGCCCCGGTGCGAATCTCGGTCCAGATATCGCGCGCGCCCGACTGTTCGGCGAAGACGTAGACGGCGCCGTTCGGTTGGTTGTCGGTGCTGTAGGTCGTCTCGCCGAGCATTCCTTCGTCCTGCATCCGGGCGTCCCGACAGAGCTCACGAGCGACCTCGAACAGGTCGGTCACCTCCCGGACGAAGTGGATCCGCGTGGCGGCGCGCAGTTCGAACTCGCCGAGATGGGCCTCTCCATCGTCCCATTCGACTGTGGCCTCGATCAGGTTCCCCGGTTCGAGGTCGCCGCCCGAGACGGCGATCGATTCCGTGCTTTCGGGGTCGACGAGCAGCCACTCCCCGCGGGGATCGGGAAACACTCTGAACGTCCCACTCGTCGTCGGTTGCATACCCACGATAGCCCGTGTGGACCGATAAGCCGACCGAAAGAGTGAGAGCCCGGGCGTGCCCAGCGACCGCATGAAGCAGTCGACGTTCGTGAAGTGGGGACTGCTCGCCTTTGGGCTCGTCCTCTTCACGTTCGTGATCAGGGGATCGACTCGTCTGTTTCTCGGGGACCGAACCGCGACGGTCCTGTCGGCGCCCGTCGGACTGGGCGCGCTCGCCGTGCTCGTCGTCCTGTTCGTGGTGGCGCTCCTCTCGCTTGTCGGCCTGCGACCGATGGAGCGTGACATCGACGAGCGGTAAGTGCTCGACCGCTACCACACGCCATGGACCGACTCGGCGCGGCAGTGGGCGGCCTCGGTTTCGCTGTCTTGATCCTCGGCGGGTTCGTCGCGATCCGCGTCCTGACGCGACTGTTCTACTCGGTCGTTCTCCTGATCGAAACCCTCTCGCTCGCCGCGTTCGCGCTGCTTGTCGGCTACGTCGTCTATCGAATCATTCTCGGTAGCTCGGACGACCCGCGCCGATCGCGCTAACCCTCGATGGTCTCGCAGTCGACCGCCCACTCGGTGTCGCTCTCCTCAGTAAGCGCGTCGTAGAACGCCCGTAAACCCGCCGATTCGGTGGTCGTGGTGACGTGGAGCTCGACACGGTCCTCGTAGCCGACGACGCGAAAGACGGTCCCCAGTTCGCGGTCGTGGACCAGATAGACCGGCGAGGGGAGGTCGAACCAGTCGCCCGCGGTGTAACGCTCGCGTGCGAGCACCCGGCCGAGACGCTCCCCGACGGCCCCGTCCTCGGGGACGAGCGAAAAGACCGTCCCACCCGTGCGCGTGATCCCACCCCCACTATAATCGCACTCGGGGCGGACGGGGATCTCGAAGGCCGGTTCGCCGCTCATGGGTCGAAAACGGCCGCGAGCGCCTTCAATCTGCTGGCATTCGTAATTATATCCCGATATTATTATCGGAACGAAAGAGTTAGAACTACCACGGCTGCAGCGGGATCAGTTACTGATGGGAGATAATACCAATCTCGATAGGACGCGCAAGCTGAGCCGACGACGGTTCTTGGGTGGGGTCGCGGCGGGTGCGGCGCTGCCGCTGGCCACCCAGCCCGTGCTCGGGCAGGGCGAGATCTGTGGGGCACCCGGCGTTGACTGTGGGGCGGTCGCCGAGGGCGCGGATGGAATGGTCGTCTCGGTCAGCCCCGCCGCGAGCGAGGTCGGCGCGCAGGTGCTTCGCGACGGTGGCAACGCCGTCGACGCCGCGGTTGCGGTCCAGTTCGCGCTCAACGTCACCCAACCCCACTCCTCGGGAATCGGCGGCGGCGGGTTCATGCTGTATTACGACGCCGAGAAGGGGGACGTCGAGATCGTCAACAGCCGCGAGCGCGCGCCGGCCGGGGCGGATCCGGAGATGTTCCTTGAGGACGGAGAGCCGATCCCCTTCGACGAGCGCCACACCCACGGGGACGCCGTTGGGGTACCGGGGACCGCGAGCGGACTCCAGCGTGCGGCCACACGCTACGGGTCGCGCCCCATCGGGGAGCTGATCGACCCCGCGATCGCCCTCGCGGAGGGGGCCGAGGTCGACGGCGTCCTGGCCGAGGAGATCGCGGCCAACGAGTGGAAGTTCAATGACGCCGCCCGCGAGGTGTTCCTCGACGAGGAGGGCGAACCGCTCTCGGAGGGCGACACCCTCGAACAGCCGGACCTCGCCGACACCCTTCGACTGCTGCGCGATCGGGGGATCCGCGAGCTCTACGAGGGCGAGATCGCGGAGGCGCTCGCCGAGGCCGTTCAAGAGGAAGGCGGGAGCATGGAGTTTTCGGACCTCTGTCGCTACGAGGCCACCATCGACGAGCCCGTCGAGGGCTGCTATCGCGGTGCGGAGGTCTACTCGATGCCCCCGCCGAGTTCCGGCGGGCTGACCGTGATCCAGATCCTCAACCTGTTGGAGGGGTTCGATCTGGGGACGAACTACGACGTGCGCTCGGGCACGAAGTACCACCTGCTCGCCGAGGCGATGCGCTTGGCCTACGCGGATCGCGGCGAGTACATGGGTGATCCCGAGTTCGTCGACGTCCCCATGGAGGGGCTGCTCGATCCCGAGTACGTTTCCGAGCGCCGCGAACTGATCGGGCCCGACTCGCTCAACGCCGAGCCCCAGCCGGGCGACCCGTGGGCCTACCAGTCCGGCAACGCGGCCTCGATGACTCAAGAGACGCCCCGCGCGCTCGGGCACACGACCCACTTCACGGTCGCCGACTCCGAGGGTAATCTCGCCTCCTATACCACCACGATCGAACAGCTGTTCGGCTCGGGGATCATGGTCCCCGAGTACGGGTTCATGCTCAACAACGAGCTCACCGACTTCGACGCCGAACCCGGCGGCGCGAACCAGGTCCAACCGAACAAACGGCCCCTGTCGAGCATGAGTCCGACGATCATGACTCGGGACGGCGAGCCCTTCATGACCGTCGGCTCACCGGGTGGACCGACGATCATCACGTCGGTCGCTCAAATGATCCTCCATCACCTCGAGTACGGTCTCGAGCCCATCGACGCGATCGATGAACCCAGCATCTACGCGCCCCAGTCGCCGGAGATCACCCTCTGGGAGGAGGCGATTCCCGAGGACGCCCGCGAGGAGGCCGCCACTCTCGGTAACGAGTGGAGCGACGAACCCGGTCCGATCGGCAACGTCAACGTGCTCAGGGCCGAGGACGGCTACGAGGGAGCGGCCGACCAGACCCGCGACGGGCTCGCGGTCGGTCTAGACGACGTCTGATCGGCTCCTCCCCGTGCCCGCCGGACGTTTCTGGAGAGAATCGATCGGACCTGACTAAGTTTCAATATATTATTCATTTTATATAACTAGTCGAACACGGTCGTATCCCGATACATATATATTGTGGCCGAAGTCAATAACATGTATGTCGCGTGATATTGCGTCAGTGGATCGCCGTACGTTCCTGAAGGCCGCGGGTGCCACCGGGGTCATCGGGCTGGCCGGCTGTATCGGAGAGGAGCCCGAGAACGGCGAGGGAGGGAACGGCGGAAACGAGAGCGAAGAGCCCGGCGAGGGCGGGCAGAACGTCGTCTGGGACGCCGGCGGTACCGGCGGGACGTACTACCCGCTGTCGGGTGAGTTCAAGACGATCGTCGAGGACAACACGCCCCACGTCCTCCAGGTCCGTTCGACGGGTGCCAGCGTCGAGAACGTCGGGAGCCTCGCGAACGAGGACGCCGACTTCGCGCTGATCCAGAACGACATCGCCTACTTCGCGGCCAACGGGACGGGCCTCGAGGAGTTCGAGGGGTCCCCAGTCGAGAACCTCCTTGGGGTCGCGACGCTCTATCCCGAGACGATCCACATCATCACCCGCCCCGGCGCGAACATCGGATCGCTTCAGGACATGGAGGGCGCGACCGTCAACACCGGCGACCTCGGGAGCGGAACGCAGGTGAACGCCCTCCAGATACTCGAGAGCGCCGGCCTCTCGCAGGACGACTTCGAGGAGCAGAACACCGGGTTCTCGCAGGCGGCCGATCAGCTGAGCGACAACGACATCGACGCCGCGTTCGTCGTCGGCGGCTGGCCGGTCGGCGCCGTCGAGGAGCTCGCGACCACCACCGACATCCAGATCCTCAACCTCGCTCAGGAGGACCGCCAGGCGGTCCTCGACAGCGCCGAGTGGTTCGCGGAGGACACGATCCCGAGCGGCACCTACCAGGGGATCGACGAGGACGTCGATACCGTCTCCGTCCAGGCGATGATCGCCACCCACGAGGGCGTCGACGAGAGCCTCGTCCAGGACGTCACCTCCGCGATCTTCGACAACACCGACTCGCTCAACACGAAGGCGGACTTCATCTCGGCCGACAGCGCCCTCGATGGCATGTCGATCGATCTCCACCCCGGCGCCCAGGCGTACTTCGACGAACAGGGCGGCAGCGGGAACGAAACCGGTGGCAACGAGAGCGACAACGCCAGCGACGAGAACGGAACGGACAACGCCAGCGGGTAGCGAACTCGCAATCGGCACGGCGACGGCGTTTTCGTTTCGGAACCTCCCAGTACGACGAGTGTGAAACGACTCCAATCGCGTTCAACCGTTCGACTGTTAGTAGTGCTGACTCTCCTCCTTCTCGTCGTTTCGTTGGGCGTCGCGGCGAGCGTGTCGACCACCGAGCGCGTCCTCGTGGTGGCGACCGATGATGGTAAGGTACTGCTTACCGAATCAGTCACCGATGACACCACGGTTCGACTCGAGTACACCCACAGCGTCGAGAAAACGCCCGTCGCCGACGTATATTCCGTCGATGGAACGGTACTTCGAATGACGCACATGGAGTTCAACTCGTACGGTGCAGGCCTCCCCGCTACTGCTCCGGTCGAACGGGCGGCCGATGGCGAAAGCTACGTCTACGAACTGAATCGAACGTACGACCAAATCGTAGTGTCACCCGGAGAACGAGCCGGCCATCGCCTCGTAATCGACGGCGAAGAATACGATCTCGTCGAACGATCCGACGGGCGATCGGTCTCGATTTACGTCACGGAACGCGAAACGCGAGTGATCGACGATGTCATCTAATACGACCCCTGCCGACGAGGACGAATCGGGTCAAGAGGATCCGAACGAGATCTTACAGGAGATCGAGCGCAAACGATCCCTCCGCGGATGGGGTGCGATCGCCGTTGCGACCATCGGGATCGTCTTCTCGCTCTTTCAGGTCTGGATCGCGGCCCGCGGGTTCGTCTTCTACGTCCCGATTCCCTTCACCGGAACCGAATACGAGATCGCCGGGCTCCAGCAGCTCCAGATCAACGCGATCCACGTCGCGTTCGCGCTCGTGCTCGCATTCCTGATGTTTCCGGTGAGTTCGCGCGACGGGTTCGTCTTTCGAACTCTGTCACGCGTTGTCCCCGCCGCCCGCGACCGGCTTGGCGACGATCACGCCGTCACGTCGGCCCTCCGCCGGGTTCGTGGAGGTGTCCGCTGGGCCGCAGCGGATCCGGATCGCGACCGCATCACGCCCGTCGATTACGTGCTTATCGGTCTCGCGCTCCTCTCGCCGATCTACATGATCGGGCAGTTCGACGAGATCCGACAGGCGCGCGTTCGGGGCCTCAGTATCGGTCGGCCGATCGACGAGGTGTACACGTTCCTTGAGGCACCCGTCGCGGCCGTCTCCGCGCTTGGATTCCCGCTCGACGAAACGTCGTATATGTTCATCGTGGGCGTCATTGGCATCCTGCTGGTACTGGAGGCGACGCGTCGGGCGCTGGGGTTCTTCCTCATGTCGCTGGTCTCACTGTTCATCGTCTACGCCCGCTGGGGCTACGTGATTCCGGGTGATGCGCCGCTGATTGGGACGCTCTCGATCGGCGGCGTTGCCTGGGACACGGTCGTCAGCTACCTCTGGTTCACCACCGAGGGGATCTACGGAATCCCAGTCATCGTGAGCGTTCGGTTCATCTACATCTTCATCCTTTTCGGGGCGTTCCTTGAGATGAGCGGGGCGGGCAAGTGGTTCATCGACCTCGCCTACGGGTTGACCGGCACCCGACAGGGCGGTCCGGCGAAGGCCAGCGTCGTCGCGAGCGGCTTCATGGGAATGCTCTCGGGGTCGTCGGTGGCCAACACCGTCACCACCGGTGCCTTCACGATCCCGCTGATGAAGCGTTCCGGCTACTCGCCGGAGTTCGCCGGCGCGGTCGAGTCCTCGGCGTCCTCGGGCGGGCAAGTGCTCCCGCCGGTGATGGGTGCCGCGGCGTTCCTGATCATCGAGTTCACCGGCACGCCGTACTCCGAGGTCATCATCGCCGCGACGCTGCCCGCCATCGCCTTCTTCTTCGGGATGTGGGTAATGGTCCACTTCGAGGCCGTCCGCCAGGACATCGGCGGGATCGCCCGCTCGAACCTGGTCGACATCGGGACGCATCTGAAGTCTGGTTGGTTCTACGTCCTGCCGCTGGTGTTGTTGCTGTACTTCATCATCGGGGCACGCCTCTCGATCGCCCGTGCCGGCTGGTATACGATCATCGTCATCATCGCCCTGGTCGCGGTGCTCGCGGCGTACGACGAGCGAACCCGCGTGCCACTCGTCGGCTCGATCCTCGCGGTTTTCGGGATACAGGCAGTCTCCTACGCCGTCGTCGGTGGTAACGTCTACGACGCCCTCACGGGCGGTACGGGTGCGGGGCTGGCCCCAACCGCCGCCCTCGGGGCTGCCGTCGGCGATATGGGACTCATCATCGTTCTGATCAGCCTGCTGGTCATCCTCGCTCGACCGTCCATGAACGGGCCGCTGCTCGACCTCGATCCTTCGGTCGACGAGGCCGCCGAACGGATCGACGGGTCGATCGGCAACCGGCGGATCGCGACTTCCCAGCCGGGGCGGTTCGTCACCTTCCTCCTTCGATCGCTGGATTCGGGTGCTCGCACCGCGACGACGGTCGTCATCGCGGTCGCTGCCGCAGGCGTGATCCCCGGCATCATCGGCGCAACGGGGCTGGGACCGAACCTGAACGCGCTGATCATCTCGGTCAGCGGCGGATCGCTCCTCGTGCTGATGCTGCTTGCGGGGATCACTGCGATCATCCTGGGGATGGGGATGCCGACGACGGTCATGTACGTCATCCTCGTCTCGATGCTCGGGCCGGCCCTGGAGGACTTCGGCGTCGCGATCCTCGCCGCGCACCTGTTCATCCTCTACTTCGGACTGATGGCCGACGTCACGCCGCCGGTCGCGGTCGCGGCCTACGCCGCCGCCGGCATCGCGAAGGCCGACGAGTTCTCGACGGGCGTGACCGCGTTCATGCTCTCGCTCAACAAGATCCTCGTCCCCTTCGCGTTCGTCCTCTCGCCGGGGATCCTACTGCTTCGTACCACCGACGGCGAAGTCTCGACCATTGGAACGGCCGATATCCTCGATCTCGGCTTCTTCGTCCCGGAGGTCGTGATCCCCATCGTCGGTATGTTCGCCGGCGTCTACGCGCTGGGTATCGGGATAATCGGCTACTACACCGAGGAAGTCTCCGACATCGACCGTACGCTGTTCTCGCTGAGTTCGATCGCGATGATGGCGCCCGGACTGGTGTTGCTGACGATACAGGGGATCGGCCGCGCGATGGGCGTCTGGCTCGTGCTCGATACGATGACCCTCGACTTCGCGCTACGGGGAGCGGGTGCCGTCCTGCTAGTGGCGCTGATGTTTCGCAACCGTGGCGGCGTTGAGGAGGACGAACGGCCTACGGCAGGCACGACCAGCGCCGAGTAGTCCCGAACCGCAAGACCTGTCTTCGGCGGTTTCGAACCGCACCTTATGTCGCTTCTCGACGCCGCGATGAACGGGGCCCACCTCGGGTTCGCCGGACTCTGGGTCGGCAGCGTGATCTTCCTGACAGTCGCCGTTCTCCCGCTGGCACGGGAAGGGGCGTTCGACGCCGCTCCGCTCGAAACCGTCACCTCCCGACTGCAGTGGATCTCTCGGATCAGCGCGTTGGCGCTGTTCGCGAGCGGCGGGCATCTGGCTGGCACGCGCTATACGGTCGACTCGCTGTTCGGGAGCGCCCAGGGCCATCTCGTGCTCGTGATGCTCACGCTGTGGTTCCTGCTTGCCCTGCTCGTCGAACTCGGTTCGAAAAAACTGGCAACCGGTTTCGCCCAGCGAAAAGTCCGCCAGCCAGCCCACGAGGCGCGGCCATACTTCCTTGTGGCCTCGCTGGTGGGTGTCTTGTTGTTCGTCGACGCCGGCTTCCTCTCTGTGCCGACGGCGATCCCGGTTTAGGCTTCGGGCTCGGGGTCGCTGACCGCCCACCCGAACTCGAACTCGCCGTGTTCCGCGAACGCGCTGTACAGTTTGTAGCCGACGACCCCGAGGATCGCGAGGACGACCAGGACGAACAGTCCGAACGCTCTGAGCAGTTTCGACAGGACCATACCTCCGATTGGTTCGCTAGCCACCTAATTCTGACCCCGGCCTCAGCGCTCGAACTCGCGCTGGAGGTCTTCGGCCGTCGACCCGACGTCCAGTTCGTCGGCCGCACCCTCGCCGCTCGTCATCGTATAGAGCCGATAGGCGAGATACGCGATACCGGTGACGAGGGCGATTCCGACGACGATCCCCAGAAGTGACAACAACAGGCTCGCCAGCGCGCTGATGACCATCAGTGCGACGATCGCCACGAGGGCGTAGCCCGCGATCTTGAGCAGCCGTAGCGTCTCCATGCCCGGCGGTTCGCCCGCCGGGCACTTAACTATCGCCGCCGGCCTACCGCCCGGCGGTCGACTCTCCCATGCGGGCTCGACGGAGCCGGTACGAGGGACGCGAGCTAGAGGCCGCTGTCGCCGACCACAGGTTTTTGCCCCGGCGTCGAGGAGCAGTACCATGGAGTACACCACGCTCGGGTCGACCGGGATGTCGGTCAGTCGACTCTGTCTGGGTTGTATGAGCTTCGGGGATCCCGACTGGCGCGAGTGGGTCCTCGAGGAAGAGGAGAGTGAAGAGATCATCGAGCGGGCGATCGACTTGGGGATCAACTTCTTCGACACCGCGAACATGTACTCGCGGGGCGAAAGCGAGCGCATCCTCGGCAACGCCCTCGAGGGCTATGACCGCGATTGGCCCGTCGTCGCCACGAAGGCCTACAACCCGATGGACGACGACAACCCCAACGCGCAGGGACTGTCCCGGAAGGCGATCGAGCAGGAACTCGAGAACAGCCTCGACCGGCTGGGAATGGAGACGATTGACCTCTATCAGACGCATCGCTGGGACGACGACACGCCAGTCGAGGAGACCCTGCGCGCGCTCGACGACGCGGTACGGCGCGGACAGGTCCGGTATATCGGGGGATCGTCGATGTGGGCCCACCAGTTCGCCGAGGCGCTCCATACGAGCGATTCGCTGGGCCTCGATCGGTTCGTCACGATGCAGAACCACTACAACCTCGTCTACCGTGAGGAGGAACGCGAGATGTTGCCGCTCTGTGAAAAGGAAGGGATCGGCGTGATGCCGTGGAGCCCCCTCGCACGCGGGTATCTCGCCCGTCCCGCCGAGGAGATCGACGCGACCACGCGCGGGGAATCGGAAGAACACATGTACGAACATCCGTATCGGGAGGGCGGTGGCCGCGAGGTCAACGAGCGAGTCGAGGAACTCTCGAACGAAAAGGGTGTCACGATGGCCCAGATCTCGCTGTCGTGGCTGCTGCACAAGGACTGGGTCGACGCCCCAATCATCGGGACGACCAGCGTCGAACACTTAGAACAGGCCGTCGAAGCCCTCGACATCGACCTCTCCGAGGGCGACATGGAGTACCTCGAAGAGCCCTACGAGCCCGTGCGCGTGTCGGGCCACCACTGACGCGGCCGTCTAGTCGTTTTCTACGTCGTCCTCTAGACGCGCCGACCGACGACGACTGATTCGCACCGGACGATCGGGAGTTCAGCCCCTGCGGACCTCGTCCGCGACCTCCCGGACGACGTCGTACTCCGCATCGCTGTAGGCGATAAAGCGCACGTCTTCGAGGGAATCGGGATCGTAGGCGGCGCATACCTCGGCGACGACACGTGCACCCTCCCGGAGATCGAACCCGGCGGCTCCACAGCCCAGCGCTGGGACCACCACCGACTCACAGTCCAGTTCGTCGGCCGCCTCGAGGGCGTTCCGGGTCGCCTCGCGGATGCTTTCGGAGGTTGCTCGCCCGTCCCCATAGTGAGGCATCGCCGCGGCGTGGATCACGTACTCGGCGTCCAACTCGTAGGCGTCGGTGACGGCGACCCCACCCAGATCGACCGGTCCGTTCTCCATCGCCGCCTCGTTTATCGGCCCGCCGGCGCCGCGTCGGAGCGCGCCCGCGACTCCCGAACCCATCCGTAGGCTCGTCCCCGCAGCGTTGACCAGCGCGTTGGCTTTTTGTGCTGCGATATCACCCTGAATCACGCTGAACTCCATACTCGAAACTGGATCGCCCGGTCGATAAATCCCGGGGCGAGACCGCACCGAGGATATATGCGTGTGTGGGTGTAGCATGCGGTATGGACACCGCGATCAACGCGGCCTGTACCGACTGCGGGGCGACCTTCCCGCGCGAGGAGGCCACCACGGGGTCGGAAAACGAGCTGGCCTGTCCGGTCTGTGGCTGTGGGGTAGTCCGGGGGATCCCCGCCCAGCACACCGCGCTGACCGAGCGCGACAGCGCCCGCTGTGGGAGCTGCGGGGCGACCTTCCCGCGAAGCGAGGCGAGGACGGAGACGAAAGGCCAGTTGGTCTGTCCGGACTGCGGGGCGAACAACGTCAGGACCATCGAGGACGAACCGGACTGAATTCCCCTCGGTGGCGTCCCGTCGACGCAGTGGCGACGCCTCGCGATCGGGCTGGAGCCGAAGCGTTATCCCGCCCACCCTCCGAACCGGGACATGGACCTTTCCCTCGTCGATCTCTCTCCGGTGCCCGACGACGGTACGGCGACTGATGCCTACGCGAACACCGTCGAAATCGCACAGCAGGCCGAGCGACTCGGCTACGAGCGAGTCTGGGTGGCCGAACACCACGGAATGGCCGACTCCCTCGCGGGGACGACGCCGGAGGTGTTGCTCGGACATCTCGCGGCCGAGACCGAGTCGATCCGCCTCGGATCGGGGGCGGTGTTGCTCAACCACTACAGCCCGTTCAAGGTCGCGGAGGCGTTCGGCGCACTCGATGCGCTCGCGCCCGGTCGGATCGACGCGGGGTTGGGCCGGGCGAACGGCTCGCCGGCTGCCGACCGCGCGCTCGGGACCGACCGCCACGTCCGGAACCCCGACGAGGACCACCGCGAGAAGATCGAGGCCGTCGTCAACCACCTCTACGACGACTATCCAGATGAGCACCCCTACACCGACCTCGCGATCGCACGCTCGGGTGAGGGCCCGGCCGTACCGTGGGCGCTCGGATCGAGCCCGTCGAGCGCAGCCATTGCCGGCGAACTCGGGCTGCGGTACTGTTTCGCGGCGTTCATCCGACCGCAGTTCGCCACTCACGCCTTCGAGGAGTACCGCGAGGAGTTCCAAGCATCGACACTGGCCGGGAGCGCCGACTCCCCTGAGGGGATACTCGCGGTCAACGCCGTCTGCGCCGAAACCGACGAGAAGGCGGCGCGGCTCCGGGCGGTGGCCGAGGCGTCGTACAAACGGATGCAACGGGGCGTCGTGGGAACCACGCCCTCGGTCGAGGAGGCCATCGACGAACTCGGCGCCGTCCCCGATCCCACGCCCGCCACGCTCGATTCCGACGAGTGGCCGCGAGCGATCTCCGGAAGCCCGGAGACGCTTGCTGACCTGCTAGAACAGCTCACCGGACGCGTCGGCGTCGACGAGGTGATGATCCAGCAGATCCTCGCCGACCACGACGACGTGCTTCGCTCCCATGAACTGTTGGCTGAAGGCGTCGGACTCACTCCTCGATGATGGTCGCGAACTAGGTATCGATCATGTTCCGGAGGGCTTATCAACGTGTTAGGCTAGCCTAAATCATATGACGAGGGGAAAGACGGACGGAACGCTGACGCGACGAGGATACATCAAGGGAGCAGGCGGGACCGTCGTCGCCGGGGCGATCGCGGGTTGTATCGGTGGATCCGGTGGCTCGAACGACTCGAACTCGACGGACTCGGCGGGCTCGAACGGGGGCGGCGCCTCGACCGTCGAGCTCTCGCCGGTCGGCGAGGTCGAGTTCGAGGGCGTTCCCGAGAACGTCTTTACGGTTTTCCCCCAGTACGCCGACATGGCGGTCGCGCTCGGCCACGGGGATGCGGTGAACTCGATGTTCTCGACCGAGATGGCCGGGACGACGATGAACCACTACTACGAGCGGCTTCCAGGGGTGTCCTTCGAGTGGGAGGGGCTCTCGAACCCGTGGCAGAACGGGCTCCCCAAGGAGCGGCTGTACGAACTCGACAGCGACGCCCATTTCGTCGATCCGACGTACGTCACGAGCCTCGACAACTGGACGCAGTCGGACATCGACGAGATCGCGGGAAGCATCGGCCCCTTCTTCGGCAACTTCTACAGCGGCACTCACGCCGAACCGGCCGGCGAGTACGACGGCGAGTATCAGTACTACACGCTCTGGGAGCTGTTCGGAAAGGTCGCGCAGGTGTTTCAGGAGGGAGAGCGCTACGAGGCGCTGAACGGGATTCACGGCGACCTCCTCGAGACGATCGAGGCGGACCTACCACCCGAAGAGGAACGACCCACGGCCGTGCGCGTGACCCAGAACGGCGAGGAGTTCTTCACCTATCACCTCAACAAACCCGGCTACTGGCTCGCGGACACCCGGCCGCTGGGCGCGGTCGACGCCTTCGCCGAGGAGGACTGGTCACAGCTGTGGGGCACCGTCGGCTACGAGGCGATGCTCGAGGCCGATCCCGACGTGATCCTGCATCTCTGGGGGCTCGGCCCGGACTACGACATGGAGCAGGTGCGGTCGGATCTCGCGTCCCATCCCGTCGGCGGCCAGCTTTCGGCGGTCGAAAACGACCGCGTCTATCCCGCCGGAATGCGCTATCAGGGCCCGATCATGAACCTCTTCCAGCTCGAAATGGGCGCCAAACAGCTCTATCCCGACCAGTTCGGCGAGTGGCCCGAGTATGCCGAGGGCGAGCCGTATCCGGAGATCCCCGCCGAGGAGCAGTTGTTCGACCGCCAGCGGGTCGCGGAGATCGTCACCGGCGAGGAGTAAATCGGTTCTGGACGTTTTTGCCAAATCGTCGTTTCGTATCGAGCGCGTCTCTAGTGGTGCCGCTTCTCGTGGCTTTTTGCCCCTCCTCTGCGTACCGAAACCCGTGTCCACCACCTACGGCGGCCTGACGATCGACTGGCTCGGCTACGCGACCTCGCGGATCACGGACGGAGAACGGGTCGTCTACATCGACCCCGGTCGATACGGCGTTCTGGACGGCTACGACGCCCGGGACGGCGACCTCGTGCTCGTCACCCACGACGACCACTACGACCCCGACGGGATCGAGCGCGTCGCCGCGGACGACGCCGTGGTCTGCGTCTTCGAGGAGATTCGAAGCGAGGAGATCGACCGAGAGTCGCGGCCCGTTTCGGATCTCGAGTACGAGATCCGTCGGGTCGGAACCGGCGACTCGTTCGCGGTCGATGGAATCAAAATCGAGGCGATCAGTGCCTACAACACGTCCGAGGGGCACGTCCGCGCGGACGGCACGCCGTACCACCCCGAGGGCGAGGGCGTGGGCTACCGGCTCGATTTCGGGGACACGACGGTCTTCTACCCCGGCGACAGCGACGTGATCGAGGAGTACGAGGGGCTCACCGCCGACGTCTTCCTCGCGCCCATCGACGACGCCTTTACGATGTCGCCCGGCGCCGTTCTGGATCTCGCCGAACGGATCGGTGCCGAGCTCGTGGTGCCGGTTCACTACGACACCTTCGAGGCACTGGAAGCCGACGACGAGGCCTTCGCCGCGAGCGCGCGCGAACGCGGGCTGACCGTCGAACTCCTCAGTCCCGAGGTCTGATCCAGACCCTTCATTTCCCCCCGGTTCGAACGGCAGGTAATGCATTCGCTCCACCCTCGGATTCGGATCGTTTGGGTGCTTCAGGCCGCCCTTTCCGCGGTGGTACTCGCGGCCATCGTCGGACTGGTCGGGTTTTTCGCACTTGATATCGGACTCTGGCTCCCGGTCGCCGTCTTTGCCGGGCTGTTCGTCCTCTTCGCCGCTCACAGCCTGCTTCGCTACCGAATCTGGCGCTACGAGGTCCGCGAGGACGCGTTGTACCTCGAACGCGGCGTCTTCACCCGGGTGAAGACGGTCGTCCCCTTCGTGCGCATCCAGCACGTCGACTCGCGGCGCAGTCCGCTCGAACGCGTGACGGGACTGGCGAGCACCGTCGTTTATACGGCGGGCTCGCGGGGCGCTGACGTGACGGTGCCGGGATTGACGCCCGACGGGGCCGACGACCTCCAGCGCCGGCTGAAGGCACTCGCGATCGACGCCGAGGGTGACGACGCGGTATGAGTCAGCTCCACCCGCTGTCGATCCCCTACCGGGTCGCCCAGTCAGTGGTCGGCTACCTCCCGCTGGTGTTTTTCGCCACGGTCGCCTCGGGGCCCGCCTTCGGCGGGATCGGGATCGCACTCGCGGTCCTCGCGGCCGTCGTCGGGTTCGTGGCGGTCGCCGGCTGGCAGGTCGCCTACTACCGGCGCTTCGAGTACGTGACCACGCCCGACACGTTCGACATCCGGTCGGGCGTGATCTCCCGGCGCAACCGAGAGATCCCCTACCGGCGCGTCCAGAACGTCGATATCTCGCGAAACGTCGTCCAGCGAGCCCTCGACATCGCTGAACTCCGGATCGAGACCGCCGGCGGCGGCGAGACCGAGGCGGTCCTCCGGTATGTCGGCTACGAGGAGGCCAAACGCCTTCAGGACGAGCTTCGGCGGCGAAAGCGCGCCGACTCCACGGCGACGACCGACGAGGACCGGCCTGACGAAGACGAGGCGTTGCTCTACGCGATCACGCCCGAGGACCTGGGCGTGCTCGCGATCGCCTCCTTCGACCTCCGGCTGGCCTCGTTTCTCTCGGTGGCGCTCTCCTTTGCCGGGCCGCCGGTGTTGATCGAACTCCTGACGGATCTGCCGGTCAGTCCCTTCCTCGTCCTCGGAGCGGTGATCGTCCTCGTGGTGGTCGCCTCGGCGCTTCTGAGCGGCGCCAACGCCGTCCTCAACACCTACGGCTTTCGGCTCTCCCGGTCGGGCGACGAACTGCGCTACGAACGCGGGCTGATCCAGCGCTACGACGGTTCGATTCCCCTCGATAAGGTCCAGTCGCTCGTGGTGCGCGAGAACCTCCTCAAGCGTCTACTGGGCTATGCGAGCCTCTCGGTCGAGACCGCGGGCTACGCGCCCGGACAGGAGGGCAGCGTCGGCTCCGAATCCGCCGTCCCGATCGCCGACCGGGAGACGACCTTGGGAATCGCCCGCGAGATCGAACCGTTCGAGGAGGTCGAGATCACGCGCCCGCCAAAGCGCGCACGCAGACGCTACGCGTTCCGTTACCTGCTCGTCCTCGCGGTGCTCGCGACGGCTGTCTACGCGGCCACCTGGGCGCTCGGGTTCGAGATGTACTGGTACGTTCCCCTCCTGGGAGTGCCCCTCGCACCGGTCGCCGCCCACTACAAGTGGGCCTCGCGCGGGTACTTTCTGGGGGCCGACCACGTCGGTACCCGGACGGGGTTCTGGAACCGCACTACGCGGGTCGTACCCTACTACCGCGTCCAGAACGTCATCGAGACCCAGACGTTCCTCCAGCGCCGGTGGCGCCTCGCGTCAGTGCTCGTCGACACCGCGGGCA
Organism: Halalkalicoccus subterraneus; assembly: GCF_003697815.1. Classification (NCBI taxonomy): domain Archaea; kingdom Methanobacteriati; phylum Methanobacteriota; class Halobacteria; order Halobacteriales; family Halalkalicoccaceae; genus Halalkalicoccus; species Halalkalicoccus subterraneus. Next base: position 37,659 of record NZ_RDQG01000026.1, read on the forward strand.
CGAGCGGTCTCGTCGGCGGTGACGCCCGCGCGCTCGACCTCGACAGCGGAGGGGCCACCGGACTCCGGGAGACGGTCGGCGACCGGCTTCAGACGGCCCTTCGAAAGCGAAAGCGCGACAGCGCACGCGCCGGGCGAGAGCGACGGATCGACCGGGCGATTCCGCGATTCGAGGACGCATGAGCCGGTGCGTTCTGGCGGGCCGAGTCTCGGCGCTCCTCGCGCCCGCGGTCGCGGCCGTCGCCATCGTCGGTGCGACGCTTTCGGCCCCGGAGTTCTCGTGGGCGGGCGACGCCCTCTCGGATCTCGGCGCACCGGGCGCGCCGACCGCGTGGCTGTTCAACGGCGGGCTGATCGTCGCCGGCGTGCTGGGTCTCCCGTTCGCGGCGGTCCTCGTCGCGAGTGCCCGCCACCGCCTCGATTGGCTCGTCGCCGCAGTGCTGGCTCTCACCCTCGGGACACTGGCGGGCGTTGGCCTCTTTCCGAGCGGTCATCCGTACCACCTCCCGGTCGCCGCCGGCTTCTATCTGGGGGCGACGCTCACGCTCTGGATCGACGGGACGACCGGGGTCCTGACCGACGAGCCACGATTCGGGCTCGCGGCGATCTGGCTCGCGAACCTACACGTCCTCCAGTGGCTCGCGTGGGCCGCCGGCCTCCGGGTGGGGCCGGGCCTCGCGATCCCCGAGACGATCGGCGCAGCCCTGTTCGCGGTCTGGGTGCTCGGGCGTGTGGACTGATTGTGAAGCGTTGGGTAGGTTATTTAATCCATACGAAATATACCGAAATATGATCGACAACGAAGCCCTCACCGGTGGGCTCGTGATCGGGATCATCCCCCCATTTGTACTCTCTCTCGACGGGTTCTGGGACCCGTGGCTCGTCTTTTTCGTGTGGGTATCCTTTACGATCGCCGGGTGGTTGCTGGTTCGCCGTCGCGCCGTGTTGCGTGGTGGTGATCGACGATGGAACACCCTCTTCGTGCTTCTGATCGTCGGGGGATCCCAGTTCGGGATCCACATGAACCTCCCGATCGATTCGGACCTCAGGATAGCGCTGTGGTTTCTCGTCATGGGGATCGGTCTGGCCGCGATGTTGATCGGCGTCGAGATCGGTCGCCACTCCGTCGAGAGGTCGTCCAACCCGGATGTGACGGCCGATTGAGTTCTTCGGGCCGTCCGGTTGACCTTGCAACCACAGTCGGTTTATGAATCGCGCCCCCATTTCGAGCCATGTCACGCTCGTTTCCTGCACTCGGTTTCGGGACGTACAAGCTCGAAGACCCCGAGGACTGCGTCGAGAACGTCACACGTGCGCTCGACGCCGGCTATCGACACGTCGACACCGCACAGGTCTACGAGAACGAGGCCTACGTCGGCGACGCGATCGCCGAAAGCGACGTCCCGCACGAGGAGGTCTTCCTCGCGACGAAGGTCGACACCGAGAACCTCGCCTACGAGGACGTCCTCGAATCGGTCGAGAACAGCCGTGACAAACTCGGCGTCGACACGATCGATCTCCTCTACGTCCACTGGCCGACCGGCGAGTACGACGCCGAGGACACGCTCGCGGCGTTCGACGACCTCGTCGCGAACGGCACAATCGAGCACGTCGGCCTGAGCAACTTCCGGGTCGACCAGCTCGAAGAGGCCAAACGGATCCTCGATGCGCCGATCTTCGCCCATCAGGTCGAGTGTCATCCCCTGCTTCCACAGGACCGCCTCGCGGGGTTCGCCGAGGACAACGACCACCGCCTCGTGGCGTACTCGCCGATCGCCCGCGGCGAGGTGACCGAGATCCCCGAGATCAACGACATCGCGGGCAAGCACAACGCCACGGCCACGCAGGTCGCGTTGGCGTGGCTGATCAACCGGAGGATCTACCCCATCCCGAAGGCCAGCGGCGACCACATCGAGGAGAACTACCGCGCGCTCGATATCGTCGACGACCTCTCAGAGGGCGACATGGCGAAGATCAACGGGCTCGACGACCGCGAGCGCCTGATCGACCCCGAGAGCGCGCCGTGGAACGAGCCGCCGGCCGCCGAGTGAATGGACTACAATGGAGTCGTCCTCGACGTCGACGGCACGCTGATCCGGGGCAGTGAGCCCATCGCGGGTGCGATCGAGGCCGTCGAGACCATCCGCGAGCGCGGTCTCCCGGTTGCGTTCGTCTCGAACAACCCGATTCGGACCCGCGAGGCCTACGCTGATCGACTGACCAGTCACGGCTTCTCGCTTTCCCCCGACGAACTGATCACCGCCGGGACGATCACTGCCGAGTACCTCGCACGCGAGCACGCCGCCGACGAGTTGTACGTGATCGGCGAGACGGGCCTCGAGATCCAGCTTCGCGAGGCGGGCCTCACGCTCACCGACGAGTACGACCGGGCGGACGCGCTGATCGCCTCGATCGACCGGGAGTTCTCCTACGACGACCTGACCCACGCGCTGTGGGCGCTGTCGGGTTCGACGCGCTTCATCGGCACCGACCCCGACCGGACGATTCCCACGGAGGATCGCGAGGTGCCGGGTTCGGGCGCGATCATCAACGCGGTCGCGGGTGTCGCGGGGAGAGAACCCGACGCGATCATGGGCAAACCTGCCCCGAGCGCGGTCGAGGCCCTCGAACGAACTCTCGGACTCGACGCCGCGGACTGTCTGATCGTCGGCGACCGCCTCGATACCGACATCGAGATGGGCGAACGCGCGGGGATGACGACCGCCCTCGTTCGAACCGGCGTCACCGACGAGCGGACCCTCGCCGAATCGGAGATCGAACCCGATCACGTTCTCGATTCGGTCGCCGAACTCGACTCGCTGCTCTAGATAATGGTGGCGAGGGCCAGTGCGGCCGTCGCCGCCGCGATCCCCGCCGCGAGCAACAGGAGGTTCGCGATCGGGTTGTTCGCGCGGACGACGTTCGCCGAGTAGCGCCACCGCGAGAGGGGCCACAGCGGGCGGATTCCCATGGGTGTGATCGAATCGGCCGCCAGGTGCGAGAGGACCGCGAGGGCGCCGACCCCGAAGGCGAACGCGCCCATCGTCGTCGCCGCGATCCCGAAGATCGCCTCGCCGAACGCGACGCCCGCACCCCCCAACACCACACCGAGCGCGAGGGCGAACGCGAGCGAGTGGGTGGGACCGCGATGAGCGACGAGCGGGAGCCGGTGATCGCAGTCCGGAAGCGTCGCGAGCGCGACCGTTCCGACCCCACCGAGGACGGCGAGCTCGTCGAGCCCCGCGAGCAAGAGTACGAACCCGACCGGCGAGTACACAAGCAGCCCGACGCCGACGTGACCCGTCTTGTACATACGGACACCTGATCGTGCGAGATATATCACGTTGTCACCCCCTCCGGACGATCAGTAGCGTTAGGGAACTCCCGACCGAACTGCCACCGATGATCGAGTCGATCCTCGAACTGTTCGGTCCGTTTCTCATCCCGGTCGCCGTCTTCGCTGCGGGGGCGATTGGGTATGTCGTCCTCGTCTTTCTGGGCCGGCGTGGCTGGCTGTAACATCGGTTACCCGAAGGTAATGTCCGAAACAACTCATTAGTTATCTTATACTTATATGCTATTATACTTTTTATAACTGTGTGGAAAATATGCCACGACAAGCATTTACCGACGAGACGGAACCGAATAACGAGTGGACGCGTCGAACGTTCATGAGCGCGGCCGGTGCGGCCGGCGTCGCGGGCTCGACGGCGAGCGTACAGGCCCAGGACGGGGACGCCCTCGCGAACGCCGAGACGGCGACCGACGGCAACGTGGATCTACGGGCGTTCGACGAGGTGCTCGGACGGCTCGAAGCCGCCGCTGACGCCCTCGAATTCCCCGCCCGACGCATCGGCGCTAACCCCCGGGGCACCCAGCACGGCGCGACCCACTGGGGTATCCACTTCGAAACCGAACACGCGATTCATCTCGGCGAGGCGACCGTCGACGCCGACCAGGCCGGCACCTTCAATGCCGTCGTCGGTGAGTACGACGGCACCAACTTCGATGCCGTCCACGAACGCGACATCAGCGTTGAGGCGGGACTCAACACGATCGATCTCGACATGGCTCTCGAACCCGGCGAGTACCTCCTGACGCGCGACGGGAGCTTTCCGCTGCGCCGGGCCGCGTGGT